>JAKQEP010000162.1 GCA_029556475.1 Candidatus Atribacteria bacterium | reverse complement strand
GGCATAGGTGAGATAGCTTACATCACCTCATTATCTGAGAATTTAGTTTGTGAATATGTTAAGATTGTCAAAGATCAATTGTTAAAAGATTAAATTTTATATATAATTAGACGAGACCTAGTGGCATATGCCACTATTAAGATATACTATTTAAATGAAATAAATAAAAGAATTTATTTTAGAACAATAAGAAAGAACCCACATGAGTCGTGATGTTAAAGATATAATTCAGGAATTAGAGCACGATTATACCATCCGCCCTTATTTAACGGCCTTAGAGCATATACCGGCAAGGGATGCGCATTTAGATGAATTTCCGGATTGGCTTAACAAAAGTTTGGTGAAACTGCTACAACAGGATGGTATAAACAGTCTCTATGCACACCAGGCAAGTGCACTTGATGCTGTTGCTGTAGGGAAAAATGTGGTGGTAGTAACCCCGACTGCTTCTGGTAAAACATTATGTTACAATCTGCCTGTTCTAGACAGAATTATTAAGGAACCGGAAAGCCGGGCAATATATCTTTTCCCGACTAAAGCTCTTTCCCAGGACCAGCTGGGAGAGCTTTATCGTATAGTAGATGCTTTAGATAAACCTATCAGCACTTATACCTATGATGGGGATACGCCAGTTTCAGCTCGTTCTGCTATTCGTAATCAGGGTAATATTGTCGTGACAAACCCGGATATGCTGCATACCGGTATACTGCCACACCATACCAAATGGCATCGTTTGTTTCAGAATCTAAGATACATAGTACTCGATGAAATCCATATTTACCGTGGTGTATTTGGCAGTCATATGGCTAACGTAATACGTCGGTTAAAGCGGATTTGTCAGTTTTATGGCTCCAGGCCACAGTTTATCTGCTGTTCGGCAACAATTGCCAATCCCCTGGAATTAGCTGAAAGGATTGTGGAGGAAAAATTTACCCTGATAAATAATAATGGTGCACCCAGCGGGGAAAAGTATTTTCTATTCTACAACCCGCCGGTGGTAAACCGACAGCTGGGTATCAGGAAGAGCCTCATCAAAGAAACGGCCAATCTGGTAAGCAAGTTTTTAAATCATGATATTCAGACTATCGTTTTTGCCCGCAGTCGCCTGACTACAGAGCTTTTAACCAGTTATCTGAAGGATTATCTGGATAAAGTTGGCCAGGACCGCGATCTGGTTAGAGGTTATCGAGGGGGTTATCTACCCAATTTACGTCGGGAAATAGAAAAAGGACTTAAAGATGGAGTAATCAAAGGAGTGGTCAGCACTAATGCCTTAGAATTAGGAGTCGATATTGGTCAGCTGGATGCCTGCTTTATTGCCGGTTATCCGGGTACTATTGCCAGTACCTGGCAACAGGCGGGACGAGCCGGTAGGCGTACCCATTCTTCTGTGGCAATATTAGTTGCCTCCAGTGTACCTCTGGATCAATATATTATCAATTCCTCTGATTACTTTTTTAAAGAGACTCCGGAGAATGCTGTAATTGACCCTAATAATTTGAGTATACTGATTAGCCATATAAAGTGTGCTGCTTTTGAATTGCCCTTTGTCCCTGGAGAGAAATTTGGCTCAGAAGAACTGGAAGATATACTGCAATTTTTGGAGGATAAAGGGATAGTTCATTTTACCGGAAACAAATGGCACTGGATGAGTGAGGCATATCCTGCTGATGAGGTCAGTCTGCGCAGCGCCTCCACCGAAAACTTTGCTATTATTGATTTAGAGGAAGGAGAGAGCAAAGTTATTGGAGAGGTAGACCGGGAAAGTGCTCCCACTACCATTTTTGAAGGCGCCATTTATATCCACGAAGGAGAACAATATACTATTACCAAACTCGATTATGACGATTATAAAGCCTATGCCAAAAAGGTAGAGGTTAATTATTATACCGATGCACAGGTAGAAAGTCATATAAAGGTTCTGGATGTCTTTGATATACATGAACAGGAAAATATTTACCATCAGCATGGGGAAATAGCTATTACCACTATTTCTACTATGTATAAGAAGGTAAAATTCTATACTCATGAGAATTTGGGATATGGAAAAATAAATTTACCGGCAGAAGATATGCATACTACTGCCTATTGGTTAATTTTGTCGGAAACTTTTTCCGAAATAGCGGGGAGGAAGATGGAGTCTGGATTTACCTTTGATCTGGCAGGTGGACTGCTGGCTCTGGCTAATGTTATAGTCAATGTGACACCATTATTTGTAATGTGTGACCCCAAAGATATCAGGTCGATAGCACAGGTCCGCTCTCCTTTTACTGATTTGCCTACCCTTTATATCTATGATAATTATCCCGGCGGAGTTGGTTTTAGTGAGAAAATTTTTGAACTTCGCAATAAAATTTTAATTGCTGCCCGGGAATTAATTGAAAATTGTGGTTGTGATGAGGGGTGTCCTTCCTGTGTCGGACCCATCAATCAGGTTGGGAATCAGGGTAAACAGAGCGCTCTTCTTATTCTAAAGGAGGCAATCCGCTGATTATGGATTTTAGAGAACGTTTGGAAAAGATTGAAAATTTGAAAAGCAAGGTCCATCAAATTAATAGTACCCATCAGAAAAGGAGCATTGATTATTCTAAAAGCAGTGGAAAGGCAACCATTGCTGAAATCGTCCCTGGAAATGTAATAGATACACCCCATGGCTCCGTTTTTTTTGCTGAGCATACCATTCCTTTAGACACATCTTATGGTAATACTTCACTGCTGGATATACAAAAAGTCTTCCCAGCAGGTTTACATATCTGGCTTCCCCAATTGGAAAGAGAGAATAATGACCTTAAACTGGATGAAATACTATTTTTTGATACTGAGACAACCGGTCTGGCAGGAGGCTCAGGGACCTATATATTTTTATTAGGTCTCGGTTATTTTAAGGAAGAATCTTTTGTTGTTAGGCAGTATTTTATGTCAGACTATCATGAAGAAGAAGCATTATTATGGGCTGTTAATCAGCTTTTTTCCCGGGATTTCAAGTTGCTGGTCTCCTATAATGGTAAAGCTTATGATTACCCTTTACTTCAGACCCGTTATATAATGATGCGTCAACCCTTTCAACTGAATGTTTCTTGTCATCTCGACTTACTTTTTCCTGCCAGAAGACTGTGGAAGAGGAGATTGTTGGATTGTTCATTATCTAATATAGAGAAAAGAATACTGAAAATTTATAGAAATGAAGATATACCGGGATATCTGATACCCAATGTTTATTTCCGTTATGTACAGAATAAAGATGCCCGCTCTCTCAAGCCCATCTTTAGCCATAATCTGCAGGATATAATTTCACTGGTCTTACTTACCACCAAGATTAGCCAGACTTTAGACGATCCTCTGTCTATGGAACAATTTGCTCTCGATTTATGTAGTATTGGAAAGATTTATGAAGGATATAAGGATTTCCAATACAGCAGCAGGTGTTATGAAGAGGCTTTAAAGGGTAACTTATCTGACCAGGAGATGCTGGATACTTTAAAACTATGCTCTTTTGCCTACAAAAAGCAGGGAGAATGGGAAAAAGCGGAATCGTCTTGGTATGATATTATCTCTTTAAGTAGTCAATTTATTCTTCACCCTTATGAAGAGCTGGCAAAATATTATGAGCATAAGCTGAAAGATTTTCATCAGGCTGTTAGTATAGTGGACGAGGCATTGTCAAGATTGAAAAAGGAGAACAATATCTCCTGGAATGTTAAAACACAATGGCAAAACAGTCTCTCTAAACGATTGGATAGAATAAAAAAGAAACAGGAATTATTGAAAGCAAAGAATGAAAATAAAAATGCTGAATAGATGAGTTCGCAAATATGGAAGAAAACAGAAAAAAGTATACTATCAAGGACTGGCCGGAAAATGAAAGACCAAGGGAAAGATTATTGAATTATGGACCTGAATATCTAAGCGATGCAGAGTTACTGGCAATTTTAATCAACAAAGGTTATGCCGGAAAAACTTCAGTAGAGATAGCCAGAAGTCTGCTGACCCAGTTTGGCACCTTGAGAAATATAATGAGTGCCTCCTATACTGAGATGAAAAAAGTAAAAGGTATAGGAAAGGCAAAATATGCTCAAATAAAAGCCGCACTGGAAATGGGGGTAAGATTATCACAGGAAAAGATATTACCTGGTAGAAAAATACAGAAAGCCGAGGATGTGATAGATTATTACTCTGTAGAAATGAAAGATAAGAAAAAAGAACTTTTTCATATGCTCCTGCTGGATGTCCGTTATCGGATTATTCGTGATATTCTCATTTCTATGGGAAGTTTGAGTGAAACCACTGTCCATCCCCGGGAAGTAATAAAAGAGGTGGTTAAAGAATCAGCTGCTGCAGTCATTTTTCTTCATAATCACCCCAGCGGCAACCCGCAACCCAGTCAGCAGGACCTAGTATTGACTAAAAGATTGTGTGAATCCTGTAATATGTTAGGAGTGAAGGTTTTAGACCATATTATTGTCGGTGATAATTGTTTTTATAGCTTTGCCCAGATGGGGCAAATATAAGAAAAAAGAAAAGGGTTTTTACCTAAAACAAAAATGAGGAATAGAGGAGAACAGAATGAAGCAGGATGATTTAAAATATTGTACAAAGTGTGGTCATCTCTTAAAAAGTCTAATAATTCAAGGGAAGAAACGTATTTATTGTCACAATTGTGACACCATATATTATGACAACCCTATTCCCAGTGTAGCGGTAGTGACTTGTAACGAAAAAGGGCAGTTGCTTTTGGTAAAAAGAAAAGAAGAGCCCGGGAAAGGCTTCTGGTCTTTACCAGGGGGATTTATGGATGATGGAGAATCAGCTATTCAGGCAGCCCTGAGAGAGTTGCAGGAGGAGACCGGTTTGCAGGGTATAGTGAAAAGGTTCATAAAAATATTTAATCAGAATAGTGATACCTATGGACATGTCATTATTATAACCTATGAGGTGGGTATTATCGGTGGACAACTGAAAGCTGGTGATGATGCTGAAAACGCCTGTTTTTTTGATATTGAAGATTTACCACTATTAGCTTTCTCATTTCAAAAACAAGCTATTGAACAGGTTATAGGCTGTTCTTTACCTGAAGCAGGAACTGTTTAAGTATGAAGGTATTGGCTATAGATTATGATGGTGTGATTGTTGATAGTGTGTTGGATTCTCTTTTTGTCAGTCATAACGCCTATTTAAAATTATTTGGTAACGAAAAAAGAAAACAATTTGGAGGTAAACCGTTTACTTTCCAAAATTGGCCCACAATATTACAAAAATATAGTAAAGAGATAGAATATTACCGCTCGTTAAGGCCTTATATCCGTGATGCTATTGATTATGGGCTGATACAAAAATTGATGGAAAATGGAAAAAATATTCAAAGCCAGATAGAGTTTGATAAATACAGGAAAACAGACCGTTTTGGCTTGGAAAAATTTTATGATGCTTTTTTTAAAGAACGGAAAAAACTGCAAGAAGAAGATTTTGAAGGATGGCTAAGTTTAGAACCACCCTATGAAGAGGCAATCAAAGGGATACGTAAATTTGTAAAAGAGGGAATTAAAGTCATGGTAGCTACTTCTAACAGGACAGAATTTATTTTTCAAGTATTTCATCCCCGCTATTATGATATCCCGGTTAAGTATGAAGATATCCTTGATTTTAATTTTGGAGAAGATAAATCTAAACAGATTCAGTATATTCATGAGAAATTCAAAGTAAATTTAAAGGATATTTACTTTATGGATGACCAGCTGGCACATTTAGAACAGACCCGTAGCCTGGGTATATCTGTATTCTTAGCTGGTTGGAGTTATGCCACCATTCAGCAGAAGGGAAGAGCAAAAATTGAGGGGATACCGGTGATTAACAGGTCCGAAGATTTCTATTCCATATTGAAAGAACATATGAATAGAAGATTAAAATATCATTAATCAAATATGAAGTATAAAGGGAGGAGAAATAAGATGAAGGTTATTGATTACCATAAAGTGCCTCTTGAAGATATGGAGATGGAAGGGGCAAAAAATGTAAAGGTAAGGTGGCTTATCAGTGATAAAGATAATGCCAAAAATTTTGCCATGAGATTATTTGAAATTGGTGAGGGAGGTTTCACCCCATATCATACTCACGATTGGGAGCATGAAGTATTTGTGTTGGAAGGAGAGGGGGAGGTTAAGATAGAAGAGAAGGTCTATCCTATTAAAAAAGACAGTGTAGTTCTAGTAGATCCCCGAATTATACATGGCTTTCGAAACACCGGGAAAGATATGTTAAAATTCCTCTGTTTAATCCCTTATAAATAATTGCACATCTCTAATAATAATTTTGTTGAAGATTATGATTGTTGAGGATTATCTATGAAGATACTGGCAGTTGATTTTGATGGAGTAATCAGTGACAGCGCCCTTAAATCATTGTTTGTTGGTCACAATGTCTATTGCCGCCATTTTGGGACGAATGCAAAAAAAAGTTTTGGAGGTAAATGTTTCACATTTGAGAACTGGGAGCATTTGAAAAAGGAATACCATCAAGAGATGGAAAAATATAAAAGATTGAGGGCATATGTGGAACAATCCTGTGATTTTTTGGTTATGATAAAAATTATTGAAGAGCAAATAGAGGTGGATAACCAGCAGGATTTTATCAGAATTCGCAATGAAATGGACTTAGATTACCGTTTCTTTCATGAATTATTCTTTAAGGAAAAAGAAAAATGGCAGAAGAAAGATTTTGCAAAATGGTTTTCCCTGGCACCTGTTTATAAAAAGGTGGTTGAGGGAATTAAAAGATTATTGGATGAAGGAGTTAAGGTTGTAATTGCCACCTCCAATTTGGGCAAGGCAATACACCCGGCTTTCCATGCTGATTATCTGGGATTCTCTATGGAGTTAAAAGATATTTTTGATAAAAATTATGGTAAGAGCAAATCTGACCATATGAAAGCTATAGTGGAACAATATAAGGTCGCCCATAAGGATATTTACTTTGTTGATGACCAGTTGAATTATCTGGAAGAAACGAAAGTTTTTGGGGTAAATGTTTTTTTAGCAGGCTGGGGATATTGTACAGAGGAACAAAAGAGTATTGCCCGAAAAGAAGATATAACTGTTATTGAAAGTGAAGAAGAGTTTTATCCTACTATGAAACTAAATTTTACAGGGGACGGTTCTCTGCAAAATAGTTAAAAGTTAGTAGTTATTGGTTTATAGATTTTGGAATAAAAGATGTGGGCATAAATGTAGGAGGTTTGTAGTTAAATCATTGCGGGTATAAGAGTAAGCGGTTCTTAGTTAATGGTTTATAGTTTTTAATAAAAGAAGAAGATGTAGGCATAAGTGTGGGAAGAGAAATGCAAAGATGAGGATGGAAGTGTAAGAAAAAGAGTGCAAAGAGGGTTGTAGGAATAAAAATACAAAGATGTGGGTGATAGAGTATGAGATTGCCACGACATACTTTCAGTATGTCTCGCAATGACAAGACAAAGAAAAGGTTTCAGTCAAACAGGAGACGGTTCTCTGTTTGACTCCTAAGAAATCTGTAAAACAGAAAACCGTCCCTTTTTTGTGGGTTTTTACATTATTCAATTACAAAACTGATCGCTTGTTCAACTGTTTTTTGGCTGGCTACGTCTTTTAAAACGAGTTGGAATTGATATTCACCTTCGGGAAAATTCAGAAAAGAATCACTGTAGGTAATAAAAATTTCTTTATTGGGTGCATTTGAGATAATGTGGTAATCCCAGAGATCTCTTTGTCCCCAGAGAAGAGCTCCTTCCGTATCTAATATATATAAATCGCCCTTGAAATGAACTTCGAAAAGATTTTCTTCTATTTTCACGATGGAATAATATTTTGGTTCGGCATATAGGCAAAATGTGTCCCCTTCTGTAAAATTATAGTCAATACGCTTCTGATAAAATCCAAATCCATCAGGTTTTTCTTCGCAGAAAATGAGGTTATTCAATTCTAAAGGGGATTTATTCCAGATGATTGATAATGCTTCTTCCAATAGATGTGCAGCTGATTGATAATCCTGTTTTTCCAAAAAAGACAGGGACTCTTTAATCAGGTCTTGCTCTGAGGCGATGATAGTGACCGAAAATACGAGAAGCATAATTAAAGAAAAAATTAGAAAGATAACAGGTAAAAATTTATTTCTTTTCATAAAATCTCCTTTAAATTAAAATAATATTTTTTAACAACCAAAAAAACAGTTCTTTTTATGTTAAATGAACAAATCATAAAATAAATACTCATTGCTGATAAACTATCCTATGTTATTGCCATCTCTTTGTTTGCATTTTTACTAAATACTAAATTATCGACTAATGATTATTTTAGCAATCTCACCCACTGCTTCTTAAAAAATTAAAAGTTAAGGTATCCTAGCCCTGTTAATAGGCCAAAAGATTACTGACGCCCTGCCAATTATATTTTTTCGGGGGACAAAGCCCCAGAAGCGGCTATCACTACTGTTAACCCGATTATCACCAAGAACGAAAAACGAATTTTCCCGAACTGTAATTTCAGGCATCGTTTCAGAGGAATGATGTGTTATATAATCTTCTTCTATTTTTTCTCCATTAAGATAAACAACTCCATCCACTATCTTAACTCTATCTCCTTCTACAGCAATGACCCTTTTGATGTAATTATGATTCTGATCAATAGGTGGTTTAAAAATTACTATATCGCCATGCTTCGGTTCGGTTAGCCGATAGACGATCTTATTACAAATTAATCTTTCCCGGTTAAACAAAGTATCTTCCATAGAAGCGCCTTTAACCACTGTAACCTGTCCGATAAAGGTTATGATAATAAAGGCTATTATACCGGCACTAACTACTGTTTCAATAAGTTCACGCCACATTGGTTTTACCTTTTTCCCATTTTTCTTATTAAGAACTGTGTTAATTTTTGCCATATAGTCCTCTTTCCATATTTCTTTTCCAAAAAATTGTCATCATTCAGAATTATACCATATTTCTATAAATTTCAAGCAGCAAAAAAATTTTACTCAAAATGACAATTCAGGTTATAATTAAAAACAGTTTTGTAATATTTGTTTTACTAAAGTGAGGAGGGAAAATAGATCAGTACTATTATATTTGATCTAGATGATACCTTAATAAAGACCTCTAAGATTTATAATAATGCCAGGTCTGAATTTTCTAAAGTGATGTCCCAATTGGGATTTCCAGTTGATGAGGCTCTGGAAAAACTCGATGAGATTGATATAGGGCATATCAACGAACAAGGGTTTTCCAAAGAGAGATATCCCTTGAGTCTGGTGAAGACCTATCATCATTTTTGCCATAGATTTGGTAAGAAAATTTACAAAAAAACAGAAAAAGAGATTGGCAATATTGGCAGAGATGTTTTTCAACAGATTCCCGAGCCGGTTGAAGGAGTAGATTTAGTATTAAATAATCTTAAGGAACGCTATTTTTTAATTTTAGCCACACTGGGAGACCCGGAAATACAGCATCGCAAAATCAATCATTCTGGCTTAAAAGATTATTTTCAAGCCATATATGTCCTTAATTATAAGACAGCCGATGAGTATTTACAGATTTTAGTGAAACATAATCTAAATAGGGAGAAAACCTGGATTATTGGCAACAGTATCAGATCTGACCTGAATCCGGGACTGCAGCTGGGATTAAATTGCATACTGATTCCCGCAGTTACCTGGGTATTTGAAGAAGAAAAGCCTATTTCTGAACATTATTTAAAATTAAATTCTCTGGTCGAAGTGTTGAAACATTTGTAAAAATAAAGTTTTTAGTTTATAGTTTTTGGTTTTTAGAAAATTTTACAGGGGACGGTTCTCTGCAAAATAGTTAAAAGTTAGTAGTTATTGGTTTATTAAGTTTTTGGTTAATAGTTTTTGTTAAATCATTGTGGGTATAAATGGAAGTAGTCGTTGGTCGTTAGTAGTTGGTATTTGGTGAAAAAGAATGTGAGTATAAGTGAAAGTAGTCGTTGGTCGTTAGTAGTTGGTATTTAGTGAATAAAGATGTGGGAGTAAGTGAAGGGGGTTCATGGTTAATGGTTTTAAGTTTTTAGTAAAAGACAAATACAAAGATGTGGGGAGAAATAAAAGTGGTCGTTTGTTGTTGGTATTTAGTTGGTATTTAATATTTTAAGTTCATGTTTTTGAATTTATAGCAATAGAAAAAGGAAGATGAAAAAATATCCATCGTATTTAAATATTAGTGTAGAGGAGTTTGAAAAACGTATTAAAGATGCAGAGCAGATTCTACAATCTTGCCGAATCTGTCCACATCAATGTGGAGTAAATCGTATTGCCGGTGAAAAAGGTCTTTGCCGCTCTACCGCTCAGGTTATGGTATCAAGCTATAACGCGCATTTCGGAGAAGAACCCCCCATTTCTGGAATTGGTGGCTCAGGCACTATCTTTTTTACTAATTGTACTCTGCGCTGTGTTTTTTGTCAGAATTATCCTATCAGTCAGCTGGGTAATGGTAATCCTGTGTCTATCTCCCAATTATCTAAAATGATGCTCGATTTACAAAAGAGGGGTTGTCATAATATTAACCTGGTTACCCCGACTCATTTTGTGCCACAAATTATTGCAGCGCTCGGGCAAGCCAGTAAAGATGGGCTTTCTATTCCCATAGTATATAATACCAGTGGTTATGAATCCCTTACAGCTTTAAAATTATTGGAAGGGATTGTAGATATCTATATGCCGGATGCTAAGTATGCCGATAATATGCTTGCTCGGAAGTATTCCGGTGCAAAAAATTATTTTGATGTTTTAAAAGATGCTTTACGAGAGATGTATCGTCAGATAGGTGATTTCAAAGTGGATAAAAATGGTGTGGCTATCTCAGGTTTGTTGGTACGCCATCTGGTATTACCCCATAACCTTGCCGGTACCGACCAAATATTACCCTGGATAGCTCAAAACATATCTAACAAAACCTATATCAGCTTGATGGCTCAATATTTCCCTACTTTTCGGGCAGCTGATTATCCTCAGCTTTCCCGACCTATCACCAGAAAAGAATATCAGGAGGCAAAATCCGTCCTGAAGCAATGCGGATTTGAAAATGGCTGGTTACAACAATGAGATATAATAATTGCAATAAAGTATAGAAAAATTATTAAAATTTAGATTTGATATTATCAATAAAAGGAATTAAGGAAAGCAATAGTATAAAGCTATATGAACAAATTAGGAAACAGATTCAAAGCAGAAATGACACTATTGGGTGTGGTAATTATCTGGGGCTATACCTTCCCGGTTATTAAAAACGTACTGAACGCAATTCCTCCTTTCACCTTTTTAACTTATCGCTTTTTTTTGGCGTTTTTGTCTATCTTTTTGATTTTTCGGCATAAATTAAAAAAATTTAATCTACAAACTATTTATAAAGGATTTCTACTGGGTCTATTCCTTTTTATTGGTTATTTCGGGCAAACGGTAGGAACGCAATTTACCACTGCTACCAAAACTGCTTTTATTACCGGAATTTCAGTGGTATTGGTCCCTGTTTTTTCTTTTTTTTGGATTAGAGAAAAACTCCGATTCAATTCATTGGTTGGAGTGCTTCTTGCCACGCTTGGTCTATTTTTGATGAATGCTAATGGAGAACTCTTTCTAATTAACAAAGGGGATGCACTTGTTTTTCTTTGTGCGGTGGGGTTTGCCCTCTACATAGTTGCTGTACATGTTTACACTAAGGAGTATGATTATGTACAGCTGGTTTTTATACAACTGGTAACTGTTTTTCTTCTGTTTTTTCTTATGTCTATTTTATTGGAAAGAGAAGCCCTGCATTTTTCTTACCATTTGTCAGTGTTTTGGGCAATTGTGATAACAGGTGTATTTGCTACAGCTTTTGCCTTATATTTACAAAATCGTTTTCAACAATACTCCAGTCCGACTAAAATTGCCATTATATTTTCCACTGAACCGGTCTTTGGAGCTCTCTTTTCTCACTTGATTTTAGGAGAAACCACAGGTGTCCATGGGGTAATTGGTGGTATAGCCATATTTATTGGAATGCTAATTGCACAATTAGAAAAAGAAGAAAAGGGTGAGGCAGCCGATCTTCATATTTAAAGAGAGCAAAAAATTGTATAATTATTTTAAGTTGAAGTAATATTACTCTGCCATAATTATTATTCAAGGTAAAAAAGGAAAATCAAGATGATTGAGAAATTATCCCTTTTAAGTCCGATTATGCAGGCACTACTTGCCGGGCTATTTACCTGGGGCTTGACAGCACTCGGTGCTGGTGCAGTCTTTTTAACTCGAGAAGTAAACAGAAAACTTCTCGATACTATGCTGGGTTTTGCTGCCGGTGTGATGATAGCTGCAAGTTACTGGTCATTATTAGAACCGGCAATTGCTATGGGTGAAGAAGGGCGCTTTCCGGGCTGGGTACCGGCTGCCATCGGTTTCCTGCTCGGTGGGATTTTTCTACGGTTGATTGATGCCATATTGCCCCATTTGCATATTGGTTTTTCTATGAAAGAAGCGGAAGGAATATCCACTACCTGGAAGAGGACTACACTTCTTATCCTTGCAGTCACCATACACAATATACCGGAAGGATTAGCGGTAGGTGTTGCTTTTGGAGCAGTAGCTGCTGGTCTTCCATCAGCTACTATCAGCGGGGCTATTGCCCTGACCATTGGTATCGGAATACAGAACTTTCCGGAGGGAATGGCCATATCCATGCCTCTAAGAGGGGAGGGTATGTCTGCTAGAAAGAGTTTCTGGTATGGCCAGCTGTCCGGTATTGTAGAGCCTATTTTTTCAATTGTAGGAGCCTGGACAGTCTTAATTGCCCGTTCCATTCTTCCCTATGCCCTTGCTTTTGCAGCTGGTGCAATGATATTTGTAGTGGTGGAAGAATTGATACCCGAATCACAGCAGAAGGGTCATTCTGATCTGGCAACTATGGGCGTAATGGTAGGGTTTACCATTATGATGATTTTAGATGTGTCTTTAGGATAGATATAGATAAGATAAGATAAGATACTGCTTCAAAAGATATCTGCCTTTGGTAACTATTTTTAAAAACCTGTCAATCAGTATATTAGTAATTTTTGTGGTTGGTGTTGTCTTTTTGTTTTTTAAAATATATAATATAAATATCCAAACAATATATTCTTAATATATGGAAGATATCGTCAAATATGAAAAAAAGAGACCTCCTGAATGAATTAAAAAGAAGAATAGTTTTTTTTGAGTATAAGCCTCGCCAGATGCTTAATATAAAAGACCTTTCCAAGGAGTTCGGAGTGAGTGCCATTCCTATCAGGGAGGCGTTGATACGGCTGGAAGAAGAAAAATTAATCAATATTATTCCCAATCAGGGCGCTTATGTCAGCGATTTGAGTTTTCAAGAATTAAAGGATGTCTTTGAAGTAAGATTATTTTTTCTGGAAATAGCGGGTAAACTTGCTATCCAAAGGGCGCAGGAGGATGAGGTCAGCGAGATGAAAAACCTGGTGGAGCAGATAAAGAAGGAAAAGAACAGGAAGAAGATAATTCAACTGGATGCAGAGTTTCATAATTTGTTTAATAAGTCTACTGGTAATGAGGTGCTGGCGGAGAATTTAGAGAAACTGAGAAACAGATTGGGACGCCTCTGGTATCTGGCAGAAAAATCAGAAAATTACTCTCTAAAAATTCCTGAAGAGCTGGAGGGTATAATAAAGGCTTTAGAAAAACGGGATGAAAAAAGATGCAAACAATTATTACAGGAACATGCCATTCATTTTATAGAAACGATTAAGGTCAATCTTTATAATAATAACCTGGTATAAGCACAAGACAGTTATAAAAATTTTTCTTCTCAAAAAAATCATAGGGAGGAATTTTATGAAAAATATACTGGTAATTGGTGCTACGGGACAGATTGGTTCTGAATTAACTTTAGCCTTACGGGATGCCTACGGTTCAGCCAATGTAGTGGCAGGAGGTCACAAAAGGAAACCATCTTCTGAAAAATTACAGGATTCGGGACCATATGAGATAGCTGATTGTCTTGCTCCCAAAGTGCTTGCGGCGTTAATAGAAAAATACAAAATAGATACCATCTACCATCTGGCAGCCTTGCTTTCAGCCACTTCCGAAAAGAATCCCAAATTGGCCTGGGAAGTTAATATTCAGGGTTTAATCAATGTACTGGATTTAGCAAAATCTTATCAATGTGCTGTCTTCTTCCCCAGTTCCATCGGGGTTTTCGGTGACAGTACTCCCAAAGATAACACCCCTCAGGATACCATTCAACGACCCTCTACCATCTATGGTATTACAAAATTAACCGGTGAGCTACTCTGTGATTATTATTACCATAAGTATAACCTTGACGTGCGCGGTGTACGTTATCCCGGTTTAATCTCTTATGAAACACTACCTGGTGGAGGTACTACTGATTATGCAGTGGAGATATTCTATGAAGCCCTAGCCCATAAAGAATACACCTGCTTTTTAAAAGAAGATACCTATCTGGATATGATGTATATGCCTGATGCCCTGAAGGCTGCTATGCAGCTTATGGAGACAGAAAGTAATCGTCTTATACACCGTAATGGCTATAATGTCAGTGCTATGAGCTTTTCTCCCCGAGAAATTTTTGGGGAGATCCGGAAATGGATTCCTGAATTTAAAATTAGTTATGAGATAGACCCCATAAGGCAGTCTATAGCGGATTCCTGGCCCAACAGTATGGATGATAATGTAGCGCGCCAGGAGTGGGGGTGGCAGCCAGAATACGATTTGCCCAAGATGACTAAAGATATGATAGAGAAGTTAAAGTTAAAATTAAAATAAAAAAAATTAACATAATCCTTACTATCATTGATTCTTAAACCATTTTGTATTTTTTTTCTTAAATTTAGAAATAGGAGGATATGCCGATAATGAGTATAAAGAAATTAGAAAAATCATTACAGGAATCTCTGCAAAATTTGAAAGAAGAGGGGCGCTTAAAAGGCAAAGAGTTCATTATTATCGATATCAGAAAAGCGGAAGGTGAAAGTGGACCGCGTTACTTTTTAAAGGGACAGGGAAAAAAACCATTTATCAGGATGAATTCCAATTCTTATCTGGGTTTATCCTTGCGAGAAGATATGGTTTTAGCAGGAGAAGAGGCAGCCCATCAATTTGGCACCGGACCGGGGGCAGTTCGTTTTATAAGCGGTACCTTTCAAGTCCATAGAGAATTGGAGCAAAGATTGGCAAAATTCCATAAGCGGGATGATGCCATAATTTTTAACTCTGCCTACACAACCGTGCTGGGGGTGCTATCCCCTCTCATTAATGCAGAAACTATTGTGATTAGTGATGAACTGAATCATAATTGTATTATCAATGCCCTTCGTTTAGCTCGTCCCGCAGATAAGCTCATCTATAGACATCTGAATATGCAGGAATTAGAAGAACAGCTAAAAAAGAGCATCGACAGGGCTAAGCGTATCCTGATCATTACAGATGGAATTTTCAGTATGAGGGGAGATTATGCCCCGCTTGATGAGATTTCAAAAATTTCCCAAAAGTATGAACAACACTTTCCGGAGGGAATTGTATTAGTAGTAGATGATTCTCATGGTGTAGGTTGTTTTGGGGAAACAGGTCGTGGAACAGAAGAATACACTCAAATCGATGGTGTGGATATTCTCATAGGTACTTTAGGAAAAGCCTTTGGAGTAAATGGAGGCTATGCCACATCCAGTCAGACCGTAATCACCTATTTGCGAGAAAATGCACCAATGTATATCTATTCCAATCCCATTACTCCTGCTGAGGCACGGGAGGCATATCGGGCACTGGAAATACTGGAAAGTGAAGAGGGTAAAGGAATTCTCAAACATCTAAAAGAAATGACCAAACGATTTGAAAAGGGGCTGAAAGAGCTGGGGTATGAGATTATTGAAAGTGACCACCCCATTGTTCCTCTTATGGTCAGAGATACCAGAAAAACCAAAGAATTAGTAGACTATCTGATTGAAAATGGTGTGCTTGCCACTGGACTTAATTTCCCAGTTGTTCCCCGGGGAGATGAAGAGATTCGTTTTCAGGTTAATGCCAGCCATACCCCTTATGATATTGATACCGTTCTAGAAGTGTTAAAAAAGTGGAAGGGGATTAATCAGATTCCTTAAATATAAATGAAGGCAGGGATTATTTGCTTTTTTATATTCTTTATACTAAACTGTAAAAGGTAAACTAATGTTCTTTTAAAATATCTAATTTTATTTTTATATTCTATAAATATAAAGGATTAAAAAGAATATTTGCTGTTGAAATTTAATCATTAAGGATATTTAGGCATAAACCAGAAGAACTCGTAAAAAGGGCTATTTATTACTATTATAGTTAAAATACTATAAGAAAACACAATATAACCATAACAATTAAAAGAAATATTAAAAAATAA
Organism: Candidatus Atribacteria bacterium; assembly: GCA_029556475.1. Classification (GTDB taxonomy): domain Bacteria; phylum Atribacterota; class Phoenicimicrobiia; order Phoenicimicrobiales; family Stramentimicrobiaceae; genus Stramentimicrobium. The sequence goes on along the minus strand of JAKQEP010000162.1, from coordinate 19,398 downwards.
TAGCAAAAAAGAAGAAAATAATAGTAATAGTGTTTATAGAATCATTATTTAAGTGATATGATATGAGCATATTATCTTTTCTTCATTTTTTGTCTTTTTTAATTTATTTTACTATGTTTCTTTTTCTTCTCTGGAAGGGTATAGAATCTTTATCAAGCAGGGTTCTTACTGCCTTTATTGGCTGTTTTGCCTTTTGGAGTCTTACCTCAATTTTTTTCTTTCAGCCAAACACTACAAAAACCACCGCTCTATTAATAGATAACATCGCATCCATTAGCTGGATTAGTTGCCATATGTTTTATTTATGGTTTGCCATAATCTTCACTGAAAAGGAAAAAGTATTAAAGAATAATATTATTTATTTTGTATTCTTTGCTCTGCCCTTACTCTTTATTTACAAGAATTGGACTGGTTTTTTAATCAACGATTATATAAGACAGCCCTGGGGGTGGGAGAAAATCTGGTCAGACTCTCTATGGACATATTCTTTTTTCTTATACTATCCCTCTTGTTCTCTCATAGCATTATACCTAATTTACGATTTTAGTAAAAAGAAGAAGATGACCTTAAAAGGAAAACAATCCCGGATTATTTTTTACACCTCTTTAATATCTTTGACTATTACCAGTTTTATAGATATTTTATTACCCCTCTACAATGTTGATAAATTTCCACCTGTTGCAAATGTTGCTTATTTAATACTAATAGGTGGAATAATTTATGCTATTGTAAAATATAGATTTATACCTGTAACGCCACATATGGCTGCCGAACAGATAATTTCTACTATGGCTGATTCTTTAGTTCTTTTGGATAAAAATTGCAATATTGCCAGTGTGAACCAGGCTTTCATCAATTTAACAGGTTATGAGAATAAAGAACTGTTAGGAAAAACTATGGAGTTATTCATTGAAAAAACTATTCTGGAAAAAATGCTGACCGATATCGTTTCCCAAAAAAAGTCCAAGAAAGAAATTGAGATGAAATTACAGACTAAAAGCAGTAGCCAGATCTCAGCCCTTTGCTCCTGCTCACCTGTAATTGATGATAGTGGAGAATTAGCGGGAATAGTCTGCATATTTACTGAGATTACCGAATTAGAAAAGGCAAAGAAAATATTACTGGAAAGTCAGGAGGAGTCAATCAGTTTATTTCAAAATAGCCCTTTGGCAGGCTTATATCAAGATGAAAACGGCATTATCCTGGATATTAATAAGAAGTTTACTGAACTATTCGGATACAGCAGAGAGGAATTGAAAGGGAAAAATATCAATGAAGGGTTTATCTTCCCGGAAGAGAGAATAGTTCTGGAGAGTGATAGTTTAACTCAGAAGTCTTTAGCCAATGGACATATCCAATATGAAACAATACGAAAGAAGAAAGACGGAACAATAGTGCCTGTTGTTATAACAGTATCATCCATCATAGTAAAAGATAAAAGAAAAGCTATTGTTGCTTTTTATCAGGATATAAGCAAGGAAAAGGAATTTTTGGATAAATTGAAACAGAGTGAGAGTAAATATCGAGACCTCTTTGAGAATATACCGGCAGCATACTATCAGACCGACAAAGATGGTAATATTGTAATGATGAATCCAGCGGGGATTGTGCTATTAGGATATCAAACCCTGGATGAGATTCTTGGAAGGAATATAGCTCAGGATTTTTATTATAAGTCCGAAGACAGGATAAAATTTTTAGAAGCCCTGAACAATAACGGAGGGCAAATAGAAGCCTATAAGGTAGTTTTAAAAGATAAAGATGGGAAAATCTTACCTGTCTCCACTAATAGCCGCTATTATTACCATGAATCCGGAGAAATTGCCGGTGTTGAAGGTATCGTTATAGACATAAGGGAAAGAATAAAATCAGAAGAGACTTTGCGAAAGAGTCAGCAGGAATTTGCCAGTCTCTTCCAGAGCCATTCGGAGGCTATACTTTATCTTGATAGTATAGGAACTGTTTTAAATGCCAATAAACGTTTTACTGAACTTTTTGGTTATACACTGGAAGAAATAAAAGGGAAAAATATAAACTATGGGAGCATAGTCCCTCCTGATAAAAGAAAAGAGGGTGAAGAGCTTGATAAAAGAGCAGTTTCTCAGGATCATTTTCAATTTGAAACATTTCGTCAAAAGAAAGACGGCACTCTAATACCGGTATCTATATCCAGCTCTCCCGTCCTTATTGATGGCGAAATCAAGGGAATTATTACCAGTTATGTTGACATTACCGAGAGAAAAAAAATGGAAGAACAATTGCAAAAAATGGCACGTATTGATAATCTGACCGGTTGTTTCAACAGAGGATGCGGTCTTGAGCTGCTGGAAAGGCAGATGAATTTAGCTAAACGAAATAAATCTCCTCTTCTGATAGCCTTTTTAGATATTAATCATTTAAAACTAATTAATGATCTGTACGGCCATCAGGAAGGGGATTTGGTAATAAAGATGGTTGGCAATCTTCTCAAATCTACCTTAAGGGAGGTGGATATTATCTGTCGTATGGGTGGGGATGAATTCCTGCTTGCTTTTCCTGACAGCTCCCTTCGGCGGGCTCCCCTTATCCAAAAGAGGTTAGAGGAAGGATTGTTTTCTTTAAATAAAAGTATAAAAAAGGGCTACCAGATAGAATTCAGTATAGGATTTTCTGAATACTTGTCTTCAGAATCAAAATCATCAGATGAACTTATTAAGATTGCGGATCAGCAAATGTATGAAGATAAGAGAAAAAGAATGAACAAGTGAAAGATAAAATATTTTTTAATATTTTGTCTAAAATCCTTAATTTAGGGAATAATTATAAATAGAAGATTGAAAATTGAGGAAAAAATCTAAAAAGTATTAAACCGATAAAGGCAAACTATCTGAAAAGATAGGGCGCAAAGCTATGGGCCTAAAGTGGTTAAAGTCTTATCCACCAGGGTAGCCGGACTGCCGGTTTATTTTTGTTTTTGTGGCAACCGCAGGGCAAAATTATTCTGTTTGGTAATACAGCAAACAAAGATAAAGATGTGGGTAACAGAGTATGAGATTGCCACGACATGCTTTCAGCATGTCTCGCAATGACAGGAGGAGATGTGGGTTCGCAATGACAAAAACCATTGCTCCTCTCTCTGTCATTGTGAGGAACGAAGTGACGAAGCAATCACATCCACTGTAGCCCGAATAAGAAAATAACAAACAAACAGCGATGAGTGATGTGCTAACGGTATGAGGATATGAGTGGTAAATAATCATTGAAGATTTAAAAGAAAAATAGGTTAAAATAAAAAATTTAAAAATACTAAATACTAACGACCAACGACTTTTGACACAGTATCTATTTAATGGCATACTATCCAAAGCATAGTTTCTAAATGTAAATATCCATCCAGATGAATGGAGGTAATTGCTATGGCTATCAAAAAAGAAAATATATGTAATGAAAAAGAACAAACATTATCTGAAAAGGAACTTGTCAGCAAATACCAATATTTAGTGACTAAAATTGCCAGGCAGTTTAAGGATATTCCGGAATCACCTGAAAATTTAGAAGAAGTCGGTTATCTGGGTCTTTTGAATGCCATCCATCTCTATGATAATAGAATACACCATGTGGAATTTAAGACCTATGCCCAGATTCTTATTACCGAAGAGATTCATCAATACCTCTTAAACAGAAATCGCCAAATAGACTATCCCGATTGGCTGATAGAGCTAAATGAAAAGGTTAATGATTTTGTAATTAAATATCGCGAGGATTATCAACGTTTCCCCCAGATTTCTGAAATTGCCTCTCACTTTAATATCACCGATAGTGGTTTGCAGGAATTGCTGAAAGCTCGAGATTCCCTGAGAGAGACCTGCTTTCCCCTTTATGGAGAATCGCAATATGATATTTCCTCATTAAAACCTGACCTGACCAAAATTAAAAGTCGGAGCTATCAATCCTTTAAGCTACCCATAGAAGATTTAATCATCTTAAGAAGGGCTTTTAAAAGAATTAAAGAAATTAAAGAAGGTATCATCTACTATCTTTTTGTGATGGATTTAAATCAGACTAAATTAGCTCAGATGTTGGGAATGCCTCCTGAAAAAGCAAAGGCAAATTAAGGTGGATTGTATGTCTGAAGAGAAGAAGTATTTGCAAAACATTGGACGAGAACAAGGTAAAATTCTATATTTTTTAATAGGGATATTTTCGTTGCTTGTTTTTTTATGATAACTAACAAGCTATTTAATTTCCCTAAAATTATATTTGAGAATATTTTTTCTTCAGCCAATAGAGTATGGATTGAATTAATCTCTAATCTGTTCCTGGTCTTAATTGCTGCCATTATAACTATTGCCATTATCCTCTATAAACAACGAAAGGCACTAAAAAAAATAGATGTATTATCTAAGATAGAAAATGAACTATCAAATAATTTTCTTAATGAATTGCCGGTATATTTTGTGGCACTCAATGCAGATGGAACAACACGTTATATGAATAGGACTATGCTTAATAGCTTAGGATATCAGGAAAAAGATGTTTTGCAAAAAGATTATTTTCAGCTCTTTATTCCATCAGGGGAACGTGAGCTATTGAAGGGAAAATTTTTTAATTTATCTAAAAAAGACAACCCTTCTTATAATGAAAATATAGTGTTGACTAAAGAAGGGAAAAAACTATGGGTAAAATGGTATTTACAACCCGTTTACAATAGTTTTGGTGAATTTGAGTTCTATAATTCTATTGGAATTGATCTGACGGCGGAAAGAAGAGCAAAACTGGAGGTAGAAAACCTATTTATTCCCAAAAATGAGCAGATAAACCTGTCTACTGTAAAAGAAAAAATAACCGCTGGTTTATTTTTTGAAAAAAGTTTTTCTTTAAAACTAAAACAGGTATTAAAACTTTTGCCCAGAATATTGCCCAATGATGGTTCTGATATAGCTTTATTGGAAAATAGTCACCTGCGGGTCATAGCTATAGATGGATATAAGGGGAGGTATGTCCAAAAAATTGTTCGGAATCTCAATACAGATATAAACAACTTTCCACTGGAAAAAGAAGTTATTGAAAAACAAAAATTAGTGGTAATACCTGATACCTATCAGGATTCCCGCTGGAGAATAATTCCCGGCCTGGAATGGATTCATTCCTGTATTAAAGTTCCCATTGTTATTGAGGGAAAAATTCTAGGCACTATGGGTATTGCCAGTGAAACCAGAAATACCTTTGATCAGACCAGTATAAAAAAGATAGAAAGTTTTATCTATGGTTTCACAGCTAGTATTTATAATTATTTAAACTATTACCAGTTGCTGAAGAGCAGGGATGATATTATCCATGCCGTTACCAAATTGGTTGAAACCAGGGACCCCTATACTGTTGGCCATCAGGAAAATGTTGCCCGTATAGCTACTTCTATTGCCCGGGAGATGGGGTTAAAAGAGGATATGGTTGAAACAATCAGGATTGCCTCTTTAGTCCATGATATCGGTAAATTCAATATACCTTCTGAAATATTGAACAAACCCAGCCGCTTGAACGATATTGAATATAGTTTAGTAAAAAATCATTCCCAGCTGGGTTATGATATCTTAAAAGACATCTCTTTTACCACACCCATAGCCGAAATTGTCTACCAACATCATGAAAAATTTGATGGCAGTGGCTACCCTCGTGCTTTAAAAGGGGAAGAGATTCTATTAGAAGCGCGTATTATCTGTGTGGCAGACGTATTTGAAGCAATGGCTTCTCATCGTCCTTATCGGCAAAACCTGGGAATTGAAGCAGCCGAAGAAGAGTTGAAAAAGAATAAAGGCATTCTCTATGACCCTCAAGTAGTAGATGCCTGTTTGAGAATAAAGGAGAAAACCAAAGCTTTATTTAACCATTAATTTTAATAATTATAATAATTCCAATATAAGATTTGCCAACCCTTCTTTTAATTCTTTATCTAATAAAAAAGTAAAAAATTCCATCTTTACCTATTCTTGTGATAAAATATAAAACAAAGTACATATTTTTTATCAGAATTCACCCATTTTTACTTTAATAGAAACATTAGTTTTTTATAAATTTTTATTTCGAATCATCTTCTTTGTAATGAAACTCAGTCTGAATTTTAGATAATGATATTTATAGACAATATTTCTATTATAAAAAATGTTTTTGTAAATAGGAAACCAATAAGAGATTCTTTAAAATAGTTCACAATAGAAGTAACAATGAAAATGAACCAGAGAAAAAAAGGCCCTAAGCTTTCCAAAAAAAGTATACTGCGAAATCATAACCCTAAAAATAACAGTCATAAAGATGAAGAGTCCAATTTATCATCACAAAATAAATTAAAAAAATTGGAAGAGTTCTTTCTGCAGGGTCGGGAAGAGTTCCTCAATCTATTTAAAAGATGTCCTGTGGCGCTTGCCTACACCAATATTGATGGTATTATCCTGCAGATTAATCATTGTTTTGAAGAGCTTACCGGATTTACTGAAGATGGAGTAAAAGGCAATTCTTTAGTTTATTGCCTTAGGCCGGAAGAGGCCTCCTATTTTGACCCGAATTACAGCAGAACATCTTTTGAAACAAATATCTATACTAAAGATAACTGTGCCGTTCAGGTTCTGGGTAACAGAAAATATAATAAGATTGATAACCGCCTGGCAGGAATGATTTTTTCTTTTCAGGACATCTCCTTTTTGAGGAAGGAAAGAAGAATAAAACAGGTTCTATATCGTATATCACAGTCGGTTCATTCTGAATTGCCTTTACCGGAAATATACGCGCAGGCCCAGGAGCAATTAAAAAAAGTAATTATAGCAGAAAATTTCTATATTGCACTATGGGATAGTGATACGAAGCAGCTTCACTTTCCCTATTATACCGATGAAGCTGCCGGTGACAATGAGATATTTATACAGCGCTACTGTTCATCACAGAGCATTTTTCATTATATTTTAAATAATGTTAAACCGGTATTGATGGATTTTCAACGTTATCGTAAGATGTTGTCCTATGGGTATATTGAACCCTGGGATGTAATGACCAATACCCATCTCTGGCTGGCAGTTCCCATCAAGGACGGACAGAAAGCAATCGGGGTATTAGCTTTACAAAGTTACAATAATGCCCGACAATACAGTGAGAAAGATATTGATTTGCTGGAATTTGTTGCCGAGCAGCTTTCGACTGCCATTTTCAGAAAATCAGTAGAGCAGAAAAAGATTAACACCTGAAGTAAGTAGGAATATATTAAAAAAAGGATTTATTATTGTGGATAGGATAATCAGTTTCCTTAGAGAGAAGGCCCCCTGCCACATTCATGGATTTAAACCAGACTTTATGGAAAGATGTATCAGCAGAAGAATGAAGGATAAAAATATTCAGGAGATTGAGGCATATTACAATTATTTATTAGAAAACAGGGAAGAGCTGGAGCAATTAGTTCAAGGATTAATCGTTCCGGTAAGCCGTTTTTTTAGAAATCCAGTTGTCTTTGAAACAATTTTCAGCTACATCCTGCCTTTCTTGCTCGAAAAGAAAAAGAATAATAGAGAGAGATATTTCCGTTTTTGGTCTGCGGGCTGTTCTACAGGAGAGGAGCCTTATTCTCTGGCTATTTTATTAAAAGAATTGTTTAAAAAGGAGACTGAAGGTTTTCTAATTAATATTTTTGCCACAGATATTGATAGGAAGGCTTTGCAATTTGCTCAGGAAGGGATTTTTGGTCATGAGAGCATTAAAAATACCCGCTACGAATGGGTAGAGCATTATTTTAAAAGGCAGGATGACTTTTTTGCAATTCACAGTGAGATTAAAGAGGCAGTTTATTTTTCCTATCATGATTTAAGGAATGAAAAAAACATTGTTCCCCCCGAGAGTATCTTTGGATATTTCGACCTTGTTTTTTGCCGGAATGTCTTAATCTATTATGATATAGATACACAGATGCAAATATTAAAAAATTTATTGAAAAGTATGGCTCCTGGCGGATATCTGGTTTTAGGTGAATCTGAATCTATTCCTGCCCGGCATCAGATAAAAGCAAAAAGGATACTCCGCTATAGTAATGTCTATAGAAAATTAGTCAATTAATTATTTCTAACTTTCGGACCAAATTCATTAGGTCTAATGATTGGCCTTAATCTTTATCATAGGGAGAAGGTGAAATGAAATGAAAAAATTGCTACAATTTTCTTCTTTACCGCGTAAAATATTGATATCCTTTCTGGTAATTTTCCTGATAGCTCTCTTAACTGCCTTTATTGTAGTTTACTATTACGGGTCTGAAGATATTAAAAGACGTGAGATAGGAATGCTGGAGACAGTTAGAGATTTAAAAGTTGACAATTTGCGGAACTGGCTGGAGGAGAGAAAGGGAGATATTCAGATAATTTCCTTTGATAATCACATACGGGAAATGGAATCCTTGTTTTTAGAGCAAAATACTATTTCTGATGAAATTTCCAATATCAAAGAAAATGCCCGACAATATTTGTTACGTTATTTACAATATTTCCCCGATTACCAGCAATTATTAATTATCAATCCCCAAACGGGAAGGATTATTTTATCTACCATAAAGGAGCGGGAAGGTGAGATTGTATCAGACCATAACTCTTTTCAACAATCAGCTCGATCTACAAACATCTTAATTCAAGAGATACATTATTCGGAATACCTAAGAAATGATACATTAGATTGCTCTATCCCAATCTTCTGTTTAGAGCATCAGGGCGAACATAAAATAGGAATTTTAGTAGCCAGAATCAATCCCCATATTTCTCTCTATCCTCTTCTGTCCGATATTATCGGACTGGGGAGGACTGGTGAAACGGTTGTCGTGAATAGAGAAGGAATAGTGCAAAACCCATTGCGATGGCAGGCTGAGGCAAATCTCCACCTTAAAATTGATACAATACCGGTCCAAAGAGCTTTACAAGGGTTGACCGATGTGGCGCAGAATAAAGACTATCGGGGCGAAGAAGTCATATCTGCCTATACTTATATACCGGAACTAAACTGGGGCTTTATTACCAAGCAAGATATTCGAGAAACCTATGAGCCGTTAAAAAATTTACTGATTAATTTAGTTTTATTATTTCTGGTTATAATGATTGTCATTTTCCTTGTTGCCAGAGGACTTGCCCAATCAATTACCAGACCCTTAAGGGATATGAGCACGGTCTCTTTAAAGATTCAGAGAGGGGATTACTCTCAAAGAGTTACAGAAACTGGTTTAGACGAGGTAAGCAATTTAGCAAAAACAATAAATAAGACTTCTGAGGTCATACAACGTGCTATTAGCATCCGTAAGTTTCGAACCGGCATTCTGGAGAATATTATTAAAACAACTGATATTTATCAGTTCTACGGACAGATTATCTACCAGTTATGCAATTATTCTGAGTCACAGGTAGGGGTATTCTATTGCTTAAATAAAGAAAAACAACAATTTGAGCACCAGGCATCAGTGGGAATAGACAGGGAATTGATAAAAACCTTTGATTTGAACTATAGAGAAGGAATTATCGGCCAGGTTCTGAATAAACAAGGAATTGTCTATCTGAAAGATATTCCCGCTGATACTATTTTTGCCTATAAAACAATCCCTGGCAATATGGTTCCCAGAGAGATAATTGCTTTCCCCCTTGTCTTGAACGACCAGATAGATGCTGTAATTATTTTAGCCAGCATCTATCCCTACCATTCTGATATTTTAGAGATGATTTCCCAGTCTGCTCCTGCCATAGCCATTACTATGGAAAAATTGTTCAATGAAGAGGAGAGCAGGCGGTTAAACAAGGAAATTGAGGATAGAAACATATTGTTAAATCAATTAAATACTGAATTACAAGAACAGGCAGAAGAACTGAAAAATCAGACTGAAGAATTGGAACGCCAGAATATTGAACTGGAACAACAGAAGAATGAAGTGCAGGAGGCTAATCGCCTGAAGAGTGAATTTCTATCCAGTGTTAGCCATGAATTACGCACCCCCCTGAATTCTATCATTGCACTTTCTGATCTATTAGAAATACAACTGGGAACACAGATTCCAGAAGAACAGAGGCGATACCTGGAAGTAATAACCCGAAATGGCAAGGACTTGCTTAATCTCGTTAATGATATTTTAGATTTATCTAAAATAGAGGCAGGAAAAGTTACTATCATACCGGAATATTTCTCCCTGGAGCAGGTTATTGAGGAGGTTAAGGAAAATTTAACCTATCAGGTTCAGGGAAAGGGATTGGAATTGAAAACAGAATTACCATCAAATTTGCCTCAGATATACAGTGACCGACATAAAATAAATCAGATTTTACAAAATTTGCTCAGCAATGCCGTCAAATATACTGAAGAGGGTTCGGTGACCATCAAATTAGATTTTGATGAAAAAAAGGAGATATTCTCTATTGATGTAATAGATACTGGAATTGGAATAGAAAAGAAATATATTGAAAGTATTTTTGATGAGTTTAAACAGATTGATGGCTCTGCTTCCCGAAAATATGGGGGAACCGGCCTGGGTTTAGCTATTGTTTATGGACTGCTGCAAAAATTAGGAGGGAAAGTTTATGTAAAAAGTGAGCCGGGCAAGGGCAGTACTTTTACATTAGTACTACCGCGAAGGATTTATGATTATCACACCTCTCTGCCTTTTGAAATGGAAGATAAGGAATGGGAGGAGATACCAGAGAGGGAAGCAAAGGAGTCAGGTTTAAACCAGATTTTGTTGATAGAGGATAATGAGCAATGCATTGCCCAGATAAAATATTTATTAGAAGAGGAAGGTTTTCAGGTTGAAGCTGTCAGAGGAGGGGAGCAGGCTCTCTCGTCTGTTAAAGAGAAGATTCCCAATGGTATTATTCTTGATCTGATGATGCCTGGAGTAGATGGTTTTGAAGTATTGAGAAAACTCAGAGAAGATGAACGAACACGAGCTGTACCGGTATTGATTCTTACTGCCAAGGATTTAACTGAAGAAGAGATTGCACAACTGAGGTATAACAAAATCCAACAATTGGTTTTCAAAGGTGCTGTTAATAAAAAAGAACTTGTGGAAAAGATCAAAAAGATGTTAAAAAATGGTTTAGGAAAAAGTAAAAGTAAAGAAAAATCTTTGAAAAATATAGGAAATGAGCGAAATGAATCTACAGATGAAAGGGGTGTTGCAGCAGGCAATATTAAAAAATTTAATGAAAAAGCCCTCATTTTAATTGCCGAAGATAACCCTGATAATTTATTAACTATGAAGGCTATTTTGAAAGACCATTACAAAATTATAACAGCTGTGAATGGTGAAGAAGTTCTGCAAAAAGTTTATGCTGAGGAACCTGCTCTTATTCTTTTAGATATTGGATTACCCAAAATAGACGGTTTCCAAATCCTGGAGAAACTAAAGCAAGATCCTAAAACAAAATTAATTCCCATCATAGCGGTGACAGCGAGGGGAATGAGCGAAGAAATAGAAAAAATATTAGGGCAGGGATGTGATGATTATATTTTAAAACCGATCAATGTTTCCAATTTAACTGAAAAAATCAGATATTGGCTGGCTAAAAGATAGCACTCTTTTCTTTGTAATTTGTATAAATTATAAAAATAGTTACAAAAACTCTGGTAAAGGCAGGGATTCAAATGAGTAAAATTTTGGCAATTGATGATAAAAAAGACAATCTTATAGTTTTAGAAGCATATTTAAAACAATATTTACCTTCACAACAGCTTATTATAGCGCAATCCAGCAAAGAAGGAATAGAGAAAGCAGTTAAAGAGCGCCCTGATGTCATTCTATTGGATGTAAGTATGCCCGGAATGGATGGTTATCAGGTATGCCGGGAATTAAAAAAGGATGAACAGACGGCGAACATTCCAATTATTATGTTAACCGCGATTTATACTGATACAGAGAGTATGGTAAAGGGGCTGGAAACAGGGGCAGATGCATTTATCTATAAACCATTTCAACCATCAGAATTAATGTCACAGATTAAGGTAATGTTACGTATTAAAAAGTCAGATGATTTGCTGAGAAGAGAAAAAGAAGTTTTAGAGGAGATGGTTGCAGAACGGACTAGCGCTTTAAAAGATGCTCAGCGTGCTGCAGTAGAAACAATTGCCAGAATTTTGTCAATCAAAGACCCTCAAAGCAGTGGAAATCAGTATCAGATTGCTAAGTTAAGCGAAGCAATAGGTGAGAAACTGAGATTATCAAAGATACGGTTGGAGGGTTTATGGCACGCTTCTTTAATTAATGATATTGGGAAAATAAGTATTCCTGCAGACATTCTAAACAAGCCCGGTAAGTTGACAGAAATAGAATACAATTTTATCAAACAACATAGCCAATCAGCTTACGAGATGTTAAAAGACTTACCTTATCCCTGGCCAATTGCCCAAATTATCTTACAGCATCACGAAAATATAGATGGTTCAGGTTATCCTGAGGGGTTAAAAGGGGAAGAAATTCTATTAGAAGCACGTATTTTAAGAGTTTCCGATACTGTAGTGGCAATGCTCTCACATAGGCCTTATCGCTCCCGTTTCAATTTAGAGGAGGTGATAGAAGAGTTAAAAGAAAAGAGTAATATATACTATGATGCCGGAGTTACTGAGGTCTGCATTGAGCTTTTAGGAGACGATGATTTTTGTAAATCTAACTTCTTAACTACTGAAGACACACCTAACCCCTAATATTTCTTGCCCCCCCTGTTTGACGCATTAGTCCCTTACATTTCTTCCCACATCTTTATTCACTATATACCAACGACCATCGACCACTTCCACTTATCCCCCCATCTTTTTCTTTATATTTTATTAAAAACTATTAACCATGAACTAAAAACCGCCTACTCTTATACTCACAATAGTTTACCCATAAACCTCTCTCAATTATTCCCACATCTTTATTCACTATATACCATCTACTAACGACTACTTACATTTACGCTCACATCTTATCTATAAAGCTTCTCTAAAACGGGCTTTAATACTGGCCAGCTCTTTCTGTATGTCTGTACAAAACAAGGTATAGTAATCACGATTTTGCTGATTTAATTTGCTCAAGGTTTTTTGTACCATAGAAACCTGTTTAAAAATCTGCTGATAACCTTCTTTTTGAGTAGATACCAGTTCCTGCATAAAGCGGTCAATACGGAAAATTAAAAATATGGACAGGGCTATGGGGAAACCCTGATTAGTAATAATTTCTGAAATATTCTTCCAGTCCATTTTTGCCTCCTTTTCCTAAAAATTAGCCCTGCCAGCGAGCTGGCCCGGCAGGGCGTATATCTAAATGTAAAAAATTATTTTCGGGATAATAACCAATTCCCGAAAAACCAATCTCCTCCGCTGATTGTAGGAGTTCTTTCAAAGATATCTGAGGTGCATAAATATCAGCAGCCATACCAAACAGATGATAACTGCCTTTAACTCCTCTCACCTCCTCATTGTAAGTGATACAGCGGTATCCAGAGGTAATAACAATTGGGCTTCCAATTTTATTTCTCAGACTATTCAATTTTTGTAATAGAAGGGGATGTAGTATTACCTGTAAACAGCAGGGACATTGAAATTCATCTAAGTGGAAATATTTTGCAACCTTAATATGATTTACTGTATTTTGAAAAACCATCAATTATCACCCTTTATGTCTTGTTCCATAATGGCTTCAGCCTGGTAGAAAGCCTCTTTCTTTAACAGAGTGTCATAATGTTCCTGATTAATCCTGTTGATATTGGCTTTCATTAAAGTTTGCAATTCTCTTGTTTCCGGGGTTTTTAAGGTTATCTTCTTACCTTCCAGTATTTCCAGTAATTTTCTCCAGGCTTCCTCCCACTTCTTTTCACCTTCCCCAATACCGAATTCTTCTTCTGCCCAGAGCATTGCGGTTATCAATGCCTCTTTGATGCTCTCTGCTCTGTCTTTCCCCAGTCTGTTTTTTAAAAAACTAAACCCGAGAGATACTGCAAAAAGCAATAAACCTTCCATTAAAAATTTACTGAATATGACTTGTATCATTTTTTCTCCTTTCTTTCTTTAATAAGATTTTCACCTGAATTTCCTGCTTATCTACCAATAAAAATAAACCTGGACTCTCTGTCGGAGAGGAGTCCAGGTAGTGTAGAGATAATCTATATTTAATGTCAGATATGGATTATTCTATATCATCCGAAACATCCATAACATCAGTAGTTTTGTTATCCACAATACGAGCATCGACTTTTTCTACCAGATCATTTCCCTTGTTATGGAAGATGTTCTTCTCTATAATGAAATCCATAACTGCTTCAATGGCTTCACTCTGTGCTTCCAGGTCATCATAATCGTCATCATCAACATTTTTAGGATTATCTAAAGTTAAATTAACAATCTTACCTTCACTATCACGAAATTGCAGATAGAGACGTTTGTAACTGGTAATATCACCAAGAGCGGTAGTAGCCATAGTTTCCTCCTTTCTTTCTTTTTTCAAGGTACAGGTTTTTAATTTTTATTAATTTGAACTAAGAGGTGAGCTGTTCAGATTTGTTCAGTCTTATTTCATCAAGGCTGGATTTCTGAAGACTGATAAGCTGATTGGCAACATCAAAGACATCCTGTTCATTAGATGTATTCTTTACTCTGTTGAAACTCTTGCTGCGGATAATAGGCTTACCTGATTCAGGATTAATACCAACAACCAATCTAATCTGCAGAGTCGAATCATAAGGAATTACTAATACTGACATTCTAACACCTCCTTTCTTTGTTATTTGCAGGTTGCAATTGCAGGTAAAACAATCTCCAATAAAGTAAAAGCAAAAAAAGAGCCAAATTACAAAAGAAGGTATTAAAATATTAAAAAATAGTGTATAATCAATGTATCTACATACATTTTGTGAATCGGAGGATCTACTTATGAAAACATATATTAGAAAATGGGGAAACAGTCTTGCCTTACGTATCCCTAAAGCATTAGCAGATGAAATAGATTTAAAAAAAGATACTCCCGTAACAGTGTCTGCTGACAAGGATAAACATAAGATTGTTATAACCCGTTTTAATGAGGAACAATACTCTCTGGAAAGTATGTTAACAAAGGTTTCGGAAGAGAACATTCATAAGGAATACGAAACTGGAAAACCTGTTGGTAAGGAAATATGGTGATGGGAAAAGAATATATTCCTCAAAGAGGTGACCTCATCTGGATTGACCTGCACCCACAGGCAGGTCATGAACAATCTGGCAGAAGACCGGCTATTGTATTATCTCCGAAAAACTATAATAGCAAAGTCGGTCTGGCTTTATTATGCCCCATAACAAATCAGGTAAAAGGGTATCCCTTTGAAGTCATTCTGCCAGAAGGATTAAAAGTAAAAGGGGTTATCTTATCA
The DNA here is from genome assembly GCA_029556475.1 of Candidatus Atribacteria bacterium. Lineage (GTDB taxonomy): Bacteria > Atribacterota > Phoenicimicrobiia > Phoenicimicrobiales > Stramentimicrobiaceae > Stramentimicrobium. Next base: position 4,045 of record JAKQEP010000162.1, on the reverse strand, counting down.
GATCAATTGAAGAGCTTAGATTGGAAAATTAGAAAGGCAACCTTTATTGACAGTGTGCCAGAACATACCATAGAAGAAACCCTAAAGAAAGCCAACACCCTGTTACAACCCTGAGCAGCTCTCCTGACTGTCCGCCTTCGTGACTCATAGTAATCTTTTATTAAATTTGATAATATATAAGAAACTATAAGTAGAAGACAAATCACTATAAGTATTTTTCAACGACATTTATAATTCCCAGCACATGTGAAATGAGGTAAATATATGAAGCCATATGTTCCGGATTTACTACCTTTGAAAAATTTGGATTGGATGAAATTTGTTGAATTAATAGGGCCATCAAATTCCGAGCTTGCTCGTTATGATGGGATAATACAATCTATGATTAATCCCCATGTGTTGCTTTCTCCATTGATGACCAATGAAGCTGTATTATCCTCAAGGATCGAAGGTACACAGGCTACCCTCGAAGAGGTGTTAGAATTTGAAGCTTCTGCCAAAGATGAAATAGACACAGAACGTGAGAAAGATATTCAGGAAATAATAAATTATCGGAAATCAACATTTCATGCAGTAGATTGGCTTAAAGAAAAGCCAATGACTTTGAATATGATAAAAGAAATTCACGGGATTTTACTGGACAGCGTTCGGGGCAAAAACAAAGGGCGTGGAAAATTCAGAACGGTCCAAAATTGGATTGGTAAGCCAGGAGCTTCAATAGAAGAGGCAGGATATGTTCCACCAGAGCCATTAAAACTTATGGAGTTTCTTTCCAATTTTGAAAAATACATCCATTCTAAAGAAAAAGATTTACTTGTTCAACTTGCCATAGTACATGCTCAGTTTGAAATTATCCATCCCTTTATTGATGGTAATGGCAGGGTTGGCAGAATATTAATACCCCTGTTTTTATTCGAAAAAGGAGCATTAAGTTCTCCTACTTTCTATATTAGCGAATATCTGGAATTGAACCGGGATGAGTATGTTAGCAGATTGAGAGCTATAACTGATGAAAACAGATGGGAAGAATGGATAAAATTTTTTTTAGAAGCAATTTATTATCAGTCAAAGAAAAACATTTTAAAGGCAAAAGCTATTCTTGACTTATATCAGGACAAAAAAGAACGAATTCAGCAAATAACCCATTCACAATACATAGTTAAAATCATTGATTCCTTATTTATTCACCCTATCTTTAGTTCAACTGATTTTATTAAAGAATCAGGCATAGCAAAGCCTAGTGCAATGCGCATATTGAATTTACTGGAAAAAGAAAAAATCATATCTGTTTTGAAAAAAGGAACTGGTAGAAAACCTGGTATATTAATTTTCAATAAATTATTAGATATTATAAAGTAATGCAATAGCGTATAGTAGAATATATGCTAACTTGTTTGTGTCTCTTATTTAGCTATTTATGAGACACAAACATAATTGTGTATATTCTATGACACACAAAACCAAAGTAATTTTTACCAAGGTACTAAAAATAATATTATTAAATAATTTTTAATTTATACAGGCCATAAAAAGGTTGAAAATCATTAGCAGAGTATTGATTAAAGACGAGTGGTTGTAATAAAATGAATGAGCCAAAAAGCTTGATTTATATCCCAAATGATTTATATTGACCCACCCTATAATACTGATAATGGGTTTATCTACCCCGATGATTTTAGGGAAAATCTATCCACCTATTTACAATATACTGGGTAAGTTGAATCAGAGAGCAGAAAATTTTCTACTAAAACCGATACAGAGGGGCGTTTTCACAGTAAATGGTTAAACATGATGTACCTCCGATTGTTTCTGGTGAAAAATTTATTGAGAGATGATCTGATAGAATTGACACATAAAAAAGTCTATTCTGTATATAGGGCAATATGTTTATCTGCTTAGAAAAGGGTTTGACAAAATAAACCAGAAAGGAAATGGTTGAGAAAGAACCTGGTAGGGTAATTGGCTTAGCTTGGGGTGTACCACAAGGATTTACTAGGGATACATAGTTAAAGATTAATTCGAAGCAGATTATGAAAGCTAAAGCAATCAAGGATTTCAGAATGTTTTAGAGGTAAAAAATGGAAGGCATGATTATTTATAATATTTATTGTGATGAAAGTTGCCATTTAGAAAAAGATAATCAAAAAGTTATGGTTTTAGGGGCAATCTGGTGTCCTATATCTAGAGTTAAAGAAATTTCAAAAAATCTAAAAAATATTAAGAAAACGCACAAATTGTCAGATAATTTTGAATTAAAATGGACTAAAATATCGCCTTCAAGAATTAATTACTACTTAGATGTAGTAAAATATTTTTTTTATGAAAAAGATTTATATTTTAGGGCAATAGTTGTTACAGATAAAACTAAATTGGACCATAAAAAATTTCAACAAGACCATGATACTTGGTATTACAAAATGTTTTCTCTTTTGCTAAATGCTATCTTTGAACCACGGGGATTTTCTTATAGGATATATTTAGATATTAAGGATACACAAAGTAGTAAAAAAATTAAAAAGCTTCATCAAGTTTTATGCAATAAAAATTACGATTTTTCAAAAGATATAATAAGTAGAGTACAAGCAGTGAGGTCTAATGAGATTGAAATATTACAGGTAACAGACTTACTTATCGGTGCATTATCGTATGCTAATAGATTATTATGTACCAGCCAAGCAAAGTTAGAATTGATAAAAAAAATTCAGGAACTTTCTGGATATAGTTTAAGGGCAAGCACTCTATTAAAAGAAAATAAATTTAATCTATTTTTTTGGACACCAAAAGAATAACAATGGAGAAATTATGGCCAAATGGTTGCCTGGTTTAGTTTTAATGTCAGATTGTGGAAATAATTGGAATCGATATTTAGATGTTCTATATTCATTTTATTATCAAGACTTTGTTATGGATAAACCCCATTATTATGGGAAAAAGGTGGCTGTAAAAAAACACCCTTTGATTGATATTAGAGAAGCAACTTTCTGGCATATCATACAAGAGGGTAAAAAAGAAGAAGAGCGCATACCTGATTTGCGAAGGTGTGAAAGAATTAGATGGCCAAAGGCAATAATAGAGAATTGTGAAAAGTGCGGTATAAAAATATGGGAATAGAGTGATAGAGGGGTCAGGTCTTCACATTTGACATATAACCAAAAAGACTATAAACTTATTTTATGGCTAGACCACTAAGAATCAATTTTGAAAATGCTGTCTATCACATTCTCTCTAGAGGTAACAGAAAAGAAAAAATATTCTATAGTATGGAAGATAAATTAGTCTTCCAAAAAAAGATGAATAAGACCTTCCAAAAATATGCCTTTATTTGTTATGGCTATTGTCTAATGGATAATCACTACCATCTCTTTTTAAAAACTCCTAAAGCGAATTTAAGTCAAGGTATGCATTATCTCAATGCCAGTTATGCCAATTATTTTTCTGCCAAATACCGGCTTTCAGGGCCTCTATTTCAAGGACGCTACAAATCAATCTTAGTTGACCAGGACCAATATGCACTGGTGTTATCTGCCTACATCCATCTTAATCCCTATAGAGCCAAAATAGAGGACTGGCTAAACTATCCAGCCAGCAGCCTTTTGGATTACTCAGGTAAAAGAAAACCACTTATTGAAAATCTTAATACCCAATTTATCCTACAGCAGTTTCATCCTCAACTACACCAATCACACGGATTGTACCTTCAATATATTCAAAATAACCTTAAGCTCAAATATCCACAGGAAGAAATAAAATACAGTATTGCTTTAGGTTCCGGAATCTTCTTAAAAAGGATAGAACAGTATATTTATTCTTATGGAAAAGACAGAGAAATCCAGGCAACTAATTCAATCTCACAATCAACTCCTGAAAGGATTATTTCTTTGGTAAGTAATACATTTGGTATTTCTGGAAATGGTAAGCTAAAATCCCAGTAAGATGGTAAAGAGAAATCCCAGGATAATGGTAAGGGAAAATCCCAGTTATCCGGTAAACAGAATTCCCATCTGAGGAAAACTCCTGTATAGTTTTTCTAAAAACAGTACGGGAG
>JAKQEP010000161.1 GCA_029556475.1 Candidatus Atribacteria bacterium | reverse complement strand
GGCATAGGTGAGATAGCTTACATCACCTCATTATCTGAGAATTTAGTTTGTGAATATGTTAAGATTGTCAAAGATCAATTGTTAAAAGATTAAATTTTATATATAATTAGACGAGACCTAGTGGCATATGCCACTATTAAGTATTAATTTATTATACTGGGAAAGTGCTTGGATTTCCTGGATATACATATTCCAAGAGAAATTATTTTACAAATATGTATACAGTTTAAACTGGTTTTCTTTTGAAGAATTCATAATATGGAAAATCAAAATATTTACAAATGATTTATATTATAGCAGTATTGTGAATAATATTCAAAAATTGAAACAATATCTATATTAAAAATTTAAGGTATAAGAATAGAATCACTCGTAAAAAATACACAGTTATTTTAAAGGTATGAGTAAATGAAAATTGCATTTATTGTAAGTAGGTTTCCAGTATTATCAGAAACTTTTATCCTTAATCAGATAACCGGACTTATAGATTTGGGACATGAAGTTGAGATATTTGCCAAATCTAATCCCAAAGATAAAAAAATTCATTCTGATGTGTATAACTATGACCTTATAGAAAAGGTTCATTACTTTAACTTACCACATAATAAATTTGAGCGAATAATAAAAGCTCTATTTATAATATTTAAAAATTTTCACAAATCTCCTTTGGTAATATTAAATTCATTAAATTTATTTAAATATGGAAAGGAGGCTTTTTCTTTAAATTTATTATATTCTGTAGTTCCTTTTTTAAATAAAAAATTTGATATAATTCACTGTCATTTTGGTCCAAATGGAAATATTGGAATAAAACTTAAAGAAATAGGCATTCCAGGAAAATATGTAACCAGTTTTCATGGGCATGATGCCAATAGTTATCCCAAAATAAAAGGTAAAAATATTTATAATTATTTGTTTAAAAAAGGAGATCTTTTTATTGCCAACACTAATTTTACTAAGGATCAGTTAATAAACATTGGCTGCGATGAGAAGAAAATAGTAATCCTACCTGTAGGGCTTCGGGTTGAAAGGTTTAAATTTTCTACAAAGAAGATTAAAAAAAATGATTCTATAAAGATATTAACTATAGGAAGGTTAGTTGAAAAAAAAGGACATAAATATATAATTGAAGCTATAGCTAAAGTAATTCATAAAAATAAAGGAATTAAATACATAATTGCTGGTGATGGCCCTTTAAGATATGAATTAAAAGAATTAGTTAAAAACTTAAATCTCGAAAGATATGTAAAATTCTTAGGTGTTGTTGACCAGGATGAAGTTTTAGAGATTTATCAACAATCACATATTTTTGTTTTACCAAGTGTAACGGCAAAAAACGAGGATCGAGAAGGCCAAGCACTAGTAATTCAAGAAGCTCAAGCAATGGGCTTACCGGTTATATCAACTTTGCATAATGGTATTCCTGAAGGTGTAATTAATGGCAAATCAGGTTTTCTAGTTCCCGAAAAAGATATAAACGCATTAGTAGAAAAGTTAGAATATCTAATTGAACACCCAGAAATATGGCCTGCTATGGGAAGATGTGGAAGAGAATTTATTGAAAAAAAATACAATATTCAAGATTTAAATAATCAGCTAGTAAAAATATATCAGGAATTATATTATAAAGATATTACGGAACCATAAAATAATTAAATAAAATTAAACAACAGTTATTACTAAAGTCAATTAAAAATAATAAATACTAATTTTGTAAATGTAGAGGGATTTAAAAAAATGAATAAAATATTTATTGGTCCTTTAATTGGTGAATATGGTGGAGTACCGCAACATATAAATAATATAATCAATTTTTCAAAATATCATTTTAACCCAATTATTCCAAATAAATTATGTGTTCGTTATAGTAGTAATAGAATAAAAAATCTTTATGTTTCCTTATTAAAAAAATTTAATATATTTTATTCAGATATATATGGAATTGCTATTAGTAGAGTTGTTTTCCCAAACTCAAAAATTGTTCATCTTCATGGACACCCATATTGGCCAGAGGTTTTTCTCAAACCAGCTAAAAGAAAAGCAAAATATATTCATACAGTTCATCAAATATATTTTAAAGAAGACTGTTATACTAGCAGAGAATGGGATATGAAAAAAAGATTAAATGAGCTTATGTATAATTCTTGTAAAAAATCTGATGTAGTTATTTCGGTAGCAAAATGGCAACAAAGTTTTTTAAAAAAGGTTGGAATAGAATCAGTTTATATTCCAAATAGTATTGATATAAAAAAAATTGAATGTGCTAATCCAAATAATTTTCGAGAAAAATATATTTTTTATGATGATTTTATTGTATTTCCAGGCGATATCAGACGTAATAAAAGACCTGATCTTTTTATAGAGTTAGCCAAAAAAATGCCAGATAAAAAATTTATTATGATTGGTAACGGCATATTTAGAGAAAATATCATTAATTTTCTAAAAATAGAAATCCCCAAAAATGTACTTTGCTTAGGTCCATTGCCTAATAAATTAGTATTAGATATTTTCAGTGCAGCTAGAGTGTTTGTACTAACAAGTAAAAATGAAACATTTTCAATAGCTTTAATAGAAGCAATGAGCTGCAAAAAAGCTATTGTAGCAGCAAACAATGCTGGGCCTAAAGAGATTATTGATGATGGAATAGATGGTTTTTTATTTGAACCCGATAATATTGACAGTCTATATGAATAAACACAGACAGCTTGGGACTATCCAGAAATTGGAAATCAAGCATATATGAAAATAAAAAGAAAATTTGAATCAGAAAAAATAATAAAAAAACTGGATGCCCTCTATGATAACTTATTGAATAAATAAGTATTTTTTATTTACAATATTTAATTAAAAAATTTTACAAAAACTCTTATTAAGTAGAGTACTCTGAAAATTAATTTTTCCAGTTGAGGAAAAATACTAATATGAAAATAAATCCAAAAGTAAGTGTAGTAATACCAACTTATAATAGAGCTCATCTGATAGGGCGAGCAATTGAGAGTGTATTAAATCAAACCTATCAGGACTTTGAATTAATAATAATAGATGATTGCTCTATAGACAATACCGATGATGTAATTAAAGAATTCCAAAAAAAAGATAATCGAATAATCTACCTTAAACACGATAAAAATAAAGGTGGTTCTGCTGCCAGGAATACCGGAATCAAAACTTCCCGAGGGGAATACATAGCCTTTCTGGATTCAGATGACGAATGGTTACCTGAAAAATTGGAAAAACAAATCAATGTATTTAAAAAATTATCTGATAATATTGGGTTAGTCTATAGTGGTTATTATGAAGTATTAGAACAAAATGGAGAAGTATTAAGTAAAATTATTCCTATTTTTAAAGGAGACATCTATAAAAATATACTAAAGAGTAACATTTTAGGAAGCCCAACTCCTCTTATAAGAAAAATATGTTTTGAAAAGGCAGGTTTATTTGATGAAACACTACTTAGCTGTCAAGATTGGGATTTGTGGATTAGAATTGCAAAATACTATAAATTTGATTTTTTGAAAGAAACTTTAGCGAAATATTATATTCATGGAAATCAGATTTCAACTAACATAAACAACAAAATATTATCAAGAGAGATAATATTAAAAAAGTATTATTTGGATTTGTTAAAGAATTTCCAAGCAATTGGGTTTCATTATAATCATTTAGGAGTACTTTATTCCCTAGATGGGGAAATAAATAAGGCCCGAAAATATTTTTTAAATTCTATAAAATTTATCCCATTTAAAAGAAGTAACTACTTCCATTTGTTATTCTCTCTTTTAAATCCAAAAATCCATAAGAAAATAATCTTAAAAAGAAGAGTAAGAAATATTGAAGGAATTACCATTTATTACTAAGAATAGATAAATTGTTATAATAAAAATATTGAATTATTTAAAATACTGTACCAGGGTTAAAAAGAATAACAATGAAAAATTTAAAAATATCAGTGATTGTTCCCATTTTCAATACAGCAAAATATTTGCATAAATGTATAAGTAGTATACGTAACCAATCTTATAAAAATCTTGAAATAATTCTGGTAAACGATGGTTCTACTGATAATTCTATCGACATCTGCAATAAATTTGCTGAGAATGATGAAAGAATAATTATTATCGATAAAGAAAATGGTGGTGTTTCTTCTGCCAGAAATAGCGGCTTGGATGTAGCATCAGGAGATTATATCGGATTTGTAGATAGCGATGACTATATCCACAAAGATATGTATAGACTATTAATCGAAGCAACACTAAAAAATGATTCCGATATTATAGAGTGCGGCTATAATTTAGTTAATGAACAATACATGGTTATTTTATCTTTCCCACTAAAAAATAATATTATTAATGGAAATTATGATTGTAGTAAAGATTTTTTGCAAGGCAAGAATGCTACACATTCCAATGCAAATAAATTATATAGAAAAACTTTATTTAAAAGTATTAGATTTCCTATATATAGATTTGGTGAAGATTATTGGGTAAATGCCATAGCCGCTTATTTAATTAAGAGAAAGGCAACTATAGAAGGTTGTTATTATTACTATGTCAAGCACAAAAGGAGTGCACTCAATTCACCCTTTAGCGATGATAGCTTAGATATAATTTTATCTGGTAAAGATGTATATGACTTCTATAGAACAAGATTTGAAGATTTATCTTCATATGCAGCACTATATATTGTAGAGCATATATTGAGATTGTATAAAGAAATAAAAGCCTCACTTCCTAAAGAAAAACAAAAAAAATATTTCAAGAAACTGATTTATGAGTTTAAAAATTATTATTCTCTTATTGATGGAAAAGTTTATAGAGATGTCGGATTTAAAAAAAGGCATGTTGCATTATTACTATTTAAAATCTATCCGGAACTATATTGTTTATTGTCTAAAATTTATCAGAAAATAAAATGAATTTGTTGCTAATAATCTTCTCGTTAGATTCAAAATATAGTGTAATTTAAATTAATGTACCTCAAGGACAAGGCTAAATTATGGATAAAAAAGTACAAAATGAAGCTATATCAGATAATTTACTTCCCTTAGTTTCGATAATTACTGTTTGCTATAACAGCGAGAAGTTTATTACCGATACTATTGAATCAGTTTTAAATCAAACATATAAAAAATATGAGTACATTATAGTAGATGGTGGTTCAACTGATAACACTTTAAAAATAATTCAGAATTATAAAGAACATATTAGTATTTTGATTAGTGAGCCCGATAAAGGTGTCTATGATGCTATGAATAAGGGTGCAGGGTTGGCTAAAGGTGAATGGACAATATTTTTAAATTCAGGTGATAGGTTTTATAAAAGCAATACATTGGAAAATATTTTTTATCAAAAAAACTATTTTGTTGATTTCATATATGGTGATTGTAAAGTTACCTATAACAGTGGATTTTCAAGAATTGCAAAAGCCAGGAAGATTGAAGAACTTTGGAAGGGAATGGTCTTTTCTCATCAAAGTCTTTTTACCAATATTGAGGTTTTTAAAGAATATAAGTTTAATATTGACAATAAAATTGTCGGGGACTTTGAATTTATTTATCGATGTTATTTAAAGGGATATAAATTTTATTATCTAAATTTTCCAGTTGCTGAAATATTGGCGGGTGGTTTATCTGATATTAACAGAATTGGTAGTATTTTATCTCGCTGGAAAACGGTTAAAAAATATTCAAATGAATCTGTAATAATCAATATTTATTATTTATCTTTACTAATGGAGAATTTTGTTAAATCTCTTTTAAAGAGTATTTTACCGAAAAGAATATACAATATTTTATTAGAGCGAAAATATAGTATTAAAAGTGAAAAATAAATCTAAATATAATTTTTCTACGCTTTCCTTTCCTAAATTATTTCTTGAATATTCTTATTACTTAGAAGGATAACCTTATTCTTTTTCAACAAAGGTTGCTATTTATCACAAGGAAGAAGATATTAACAGTAAATCCATAGTTTTTTAAAAGGTAGAGCAGCAAAGGTTAGCTGCACCTTTAATAAAGGAATTGGATAAAATTAATAAATGAAAAATAATATTTTATTAGATAATATAATATTTTGTTTGCAGGAAATCGGAGGAATAAGTAATTACTGGTTCAATCTATTAAACAAATTTGTGAAAGAAGATAGCATTTTTTTTTATATGGATAGCAAAGCAGAGAAAAATGTCTATGGAAAATTGTTAACACTACCCGAAAATCGTTGTATTGATGATAAAAGTAAGATACCTCTTAGAATTAAAAGATATTTACCAGTTAATAAAATAAAGAAAATATATGGTTTTGATATCTTTCACTCCAGTTATTATCGTTACTCCCAGGATGATGTAAAAAATATTACTACAGTCCATGATTTTATGTATGAAAAGTTTTTATCAAAATATAATGTAAGAAGGGTTATACATAACCGGCAGAAATATTTTGCCTTAAAAAACTCTGTTTATATAATCGGGATTTCAAAAAATACTTTGGATGATATGATGAAATATTTTCCTGAGTTTAAGGGTAAAAAAAAGCAGGTTGTCTGGCATGGTGTAAGCAATGATTTTTATGTTGTAAATGATAAAAAACCCTTTTTAAAAATACAAAATCAAAAAATTTATTATAATTCATATTATTTTTATTTAGGAAACAGGCAGGGTTACAAAAATTTTATCTCTTTGCTAAGAGCATATGCAAAGTTAATAAAAAATGTTCCCGATTGCCCAAAATTATTAGTAGCCGGTGGAGGTAATTTTACGGATATTGAGAATAGAATAATTAATGAATTGGGTATAAACGAAACCGTTATAAAGTTAAACAATGTAAATCAAGAAGAATTAAATTACATTTACAATCATTGCACGGGATTTGTTTATCCCTCCCTATATGAGGGATTTGGAATGCCGGTACTGGAAGCAATGAAAGCAGGGTGTCCTGTATTATGTTCTAACACATCAAGCTTACCTGAAGTTGCTGGAGAAGCAGCAATCTACTTTAATCCCAATAATGTTGAAGATTTAGAAAAATCTTTATACAATTTGTTAGATCTTAATACCAGAAAAGAGTTGATTAAAAAAGGATTAGAAAATGTGAAGAAATTTACCTGGGAAAATACCTGTAAAAAAACATTAGAAGTATATGATTCTGTGTAAAAATCTGAGTGAACAACAAAAATTGAAGGGAGAAGGATTATGAAAAGGGCACTTATTACCGGGATTACCGGGCAGGATGGAAGCTATTTAGCTGAATTTTTGCTTTCCAAAGGTTATGAGGTGCACGGCATTATCAGACGTGCCAGTACTTTTAATACCGGTAGAATAGACCATATCTATAAAGACCCACATAAAAGTGGAGTCAGATTGTTGCTCCATTATGGAGATTTAAGTGACTCTTCAGAACTTACCAATCTTATTTATAATATTAAGCCAGATGAAATATATCACTTAGGAGCACAGAGTCATGTGCGGGTGAGTTTTGATATGCCGGAGTATACCGGGGATATTACCGGTTTGGGAACCACCCGGATTTTAGAAGCAATAAGGAGAAGCGGGGTGAAATGCAAGTTTTACCAGGCATCCAGTAGTGAGATGTATGGAGACGCTCCTGCTCCCCAAAACGAAGATACTCCCTTCAGGGCGAGAAGCCCTTATGCGGCAGCAAAAATTTATTCTTATTGGATGGTACGTAATTACCGGGAAGGATATAAATTATTTGCCTGTAACGGTATCCTTTTTAACCATGAGAGTCCCCGGAGAGGGGAGACCTTTGTTACCCGAAAGATTACCAGAGGATTGGCCAGGATTCTTGCCGGGAAGGATAAGAAGCTCTATCTGGGTAATTTGGAAGCCAGGAGAGACTGGGGCTATGCTCCTGATTATGTGGAGGCAATGTGGATGATGTTGCAACAGGATAAGCCAGATGATTATGTAATTGGAACCGGTGAGACTCATTCTGTGAAAGATTTTTTAGAAGAAGTATTTAAATATGTTGGATTGGATTGGAAGGAATATGTAGAGATAGATCCGAGATATTTTAGACCAACTGAAGTAGAGCTATTATTAGCTGATGCCTCTAAGGCAAGGAGAGTGTTAGGATGGGAGCCCAGAATTTCTTTTAAAGAATTAGTAAAGATAATGGTTGATAGTGATTTAGAATTGACAGGATTGGATTCACCTGGTGAAGGTAAGAAGATTTTAAAAGAAAAGGGTATTAACTGGACAGAGAATAATTTTACGGTTGGGTAGGGCTAATTTTACTATTGTTAGAGGTATAGAATGAATTTTTGGGATGATAAGAGAGTAATAGTAACAGGGGGAGCCGGATTTTTAGGCTCCTATGTGGTGGAAAAATTAAAAGCAAGAGGATGTAGGAATATATTTATACCCCGGGCAGAGGAGTATGATTTAACTAAAGAACAAAATGTACTCAGATTATATCAGGGTTTTTCAGCAGATATTGTTATACATTTAGCAGCTGTAGTGGGTGGTATCGGTGCTAATAGAGAGAATCCCGGAAAGTATTTCTACGATAATCTGGTAATGGGAGCTATGCTTATGGAGTATGCCCGACAGTTTGAGGTTGATAAATTTGTTGCTATCGGAACCATTTGTTCTTATCCAAAATATACCCCCGTTCCTTTTAAAGAAGAGAATTTATGGGATGGATATCCTGAAGAAACCAATGCACCCTACGGATTGGCCAAAAAGATGTTGCTGGTCCAATCTCAGGCTTATCGAAAGCAGTATGGATTTAATTCTATTTTTTTACTTCCTTTAAATTTGTATGGACCCCGTGATAACTTTGTTCCTGCCAATTCCCATGTAATTCCCGCTTTAATTAAAAAATTTGTGGGTGCAGTGGAGATTGGTGAAAATGAAGTAGTATGTTGGGGTACCGGGAAACCAACTAGAGGGTTTCTCTATGTAGGGGATGCTGCCGAGGGCATAATTTTGGCTGCTGAAAGATATAATAAGAGTGAACCTGTCAATCTGGGAAGTGATTTAGAAATTTCTATAAAAGATTTAGCCAAACTTATTGCCGGGTTAACAGGTTTTCAGGGAGAAATTATTTGGGATATTACCAAACCCGATGGTCAACCTAGAAGAAGATTGGATATAAATAAAGCTGAGAAGGAATTTGGTTTTCGAGCTAGTATGGATTTTTTAAAAGGTTTAAAAATGACCATAGAATGGTACAGGGAAAATAGAAAGTTCTTGGAAAGGATAAATTATAATCATTGAAAAATAGCATTTTGGTTATTGAACAGCATTTTTATCCTGAAGTGGCAGCTACCGGCCAATTGTTGCTGGATTTATGTGAGGATTTAGTGAAAGCAGGATACCAGGTTAAGGTTGTTACCGGAAATCCTACCGAAATATATCCAAAAGAAATGAATGTTAAAAGGAGGGAAAATTATAAAGGAATAGAAATTGTTCGTCTGAGAAATACGCGGTTGAGTAAATATAATATGGCTGGCAGAATCATCAATTATTTAACTTTTCATTTATTTATTTTATTTAATTTAATCTTCTCTCAAAGACCTGATTTGGTAATAGTTTTATCCACTCCTCCTTTTATCGCTATTCATGGAGTCATTTTAAAAGTATTTAAGAATTGTAAGGTTATTTATAATATACAGGATTTATTTCCTGAATTAGCTGTACAACTGAACAAATTAAAAAATGAGACCTTTATCTCAGTTTTAAAAAGTTTATCCAGATATATTATTGGTAAGATGGATAGAATTGTAGTGGTTGGGGAATATATGGAAAAGAAGATAAAAAAGGAGATAATAAAGGACTGTAAAATAGGGCAACAAATTTCAATTATACACAATTGGGCAGATGGAAAAGAGATTAAGGTCATTGATAATAATGATAAAAGTAATTATTTTAAAAAAGAATGGGGTTTGGAAAATAAGTTCGTTGTCTTATATTCGGGTAATATTGGCTATCTTCATGAATTTGATACTATAATAGATGCAGCAGATAGCTTACAAAAAAAAGGGCATAATGATATTCTTTTTGTTTTTGTGGGGGAGGGTATTAAGAAAGAATATATAAAGAATGAGATCAATAAAAGAGAGTTAAATAATTTTTTATTTTTTCCTTATCAACCACGGGAAAACTTAACATATAGTCTGGGTTTAGCAGATGTTTCTCTGGTAACCTTGGAAAAAGGATTTGAAGGAATGGTAGTTCCAAGTAAAATTTATGGTATTTTAGCCAGCGGAAGACCTGTAATCGGAATTGTGGGAGAGTATAGTGAAATTACTGACATTATAAGAAGAGCAAAGTGTGGAAAGGTTGTGCAGATTGGAGATGCACAATTTTTAGAAGATTGCATTATGGAATATTATAATGATAGTAAAAAGAGCAGGGAAGATGGATTAAATGGTAGAAAATATTTCGAGAAGCATTTTGATAGGGCAATTGCTACTGAGAAATATATAAGTCTAATAAAAAGAACTGTCACAAGGATGGTTATTCTTATATACTTTTAACAAGCAATAGCATAACAGTTGAATATAAAATATTTCTTTTTATTTTAATATTTATAGATTATTTTTTAAATGGGCTGGAAGAATTACTGGTATTCGTTTCACTATCACTATTGATGAAAATAGTTTTAAAAAATTGGAAAATGAAAAAGGAAAAGAAATAATAATAGGAACGCTCCAATAGAAGGTATGATTAAATGTTTTTTTGAAAGTAAAAACCAGGAAGATATGATTAAAAAATATATAAGAGGTTATAAAGAAATACCTGAAGAAGTTGGCGACATAGCTGAATTAGAAAAAGAAGAATATCAAGTCCTGGAAAAGGATTTTCAATAAGATGTCAAAAGGAGATATTTGGTGGACTAACTCCATCAGAAAAAAAAATGCTAATTTATCTATTAATTTTTTTTACTTCCTTTATTAGTGTTTTTATTTCACTACCCCTGGTCATTCCCTTATTAGAAAAAGCAGGTATTTATGGAAAAAACCAGAATAAGCCTGAAAATGAAAGTATTGCCGAAATGGGTGGATTGATTATGGTACTGGGGTTTGGTCTGGGCCTTATTCTGGTAATTGCTTTGAAAACCTTTTTTAATCTATTTCCTTCAGTACCCCTGGTTACTATTTTGACTGTTTTATCAGTAGAACTATTTATAATAATTATTGGCACTATTGATGATTTAATTTCTATGCCTCAGCTTGTCAAAGCAATCATACCGGCACTGGCATCTCTTCCCCTAATTGCTTTAGAGGCAGGTCACACAACTATGATAATACCCTTTGTCGGTAAAATTGATTTTGGATTGTTTTATACATTATTCTTATTACCAATGGGAATGACGGGAGCAGTAAATGCAGTCAATATGCTGGCTGGTTTTAATGGACTGGAAATTGGAATGGGATTGGTCATGTTTATCAGCCTTTTAATTCTATCAATTATCAAATCAAAAATAACAGTTATCATTATATTGCTCCCCATACTCGGTTCCATGCTGGCTACTTTAAGGTATAACTGGTATCCTGCTAAAGTATTAATTGGTGATGTGGGGACTCTTTCTATCGGGGCAACCCTGGCCAGTGTAGCAATAATTGGAAACTTTCAAACAGCCGGTGTTATTTTAATTATCCCTTATTTTATTGATTTTTTATTTAAAGCGTTTAATAGATTTCCCAGTGAAAATTGGTGGGGCATATATAAAGGGGGTAAACTGTATTGTCCTGAAAGTGGTCCGGTAGGGTTTGCCCAATGGATTATGAGGATATTCAATGGAATTACGGAAAGAAATTTAGTTATTGTTTTTATGATAATAGAAGGATTTTTCGCAATATTAGCTATAAAAATTTACTTATAAAATAATTAGAATAATAGTTAATATAGTTTAATTTAAGGAAATATTAAGGCAGGAAATCTTCGCAAAATTATTTATAATATAGTTGAGGAATAAATCGAAAGGTATAAAAATGGAAATAATAATGGTACCGGGGGCAGCAGGATTTATAGGAAGCAAGGTTTCAGAATATCTTGTAAATAAAGGATATCAGGTAATAGGATTGGATAATCTCAATCATTATTATGATGTCAGGTTAAAAGAAAAGAGATTGGATAATTTAGTAAGATTAGGTAATTTTAGATTTTTTGAGGTCGATATCGAAAATTATGATTCATTAGAAACATTGTTTCAAAAATATGACTTTAAAGGAATAATTAATGAAGCTGCCCGGGCTGGTATCAGGGCGAGTATAGACAATCCATTAGCATATCAGAAAACCAATATAGAGGGAAATTTGAATTTATTGGAGCTTTGTAAAAAATATCATGTACAACATTATGTACTTGCCTCTACCTCATCAGTATATTCTGGCTGTAAACAACCTTTTCAAGAAGAATTTATAACTGATACTCTTTATTCGCCTTATGCTGCCACCAAGAAGTCTGCAGAGTTAATGGCTTACACTTATCACTATCTGTACCAGATTAATGTTGTTGTTCTGCGTTACTTTACAGTGTATGGACCATTCGGTCGTCCCGATATGGTTGTTTTTAGATTTATTAAATGGATTATGGAAGGGAAAAAAGTTCAGATATATGGTGATGGTCAGCAGAAGAGGGATTTTACCTATATTGATGATATTGCCGAGGGAACAGTAAAGGCATTAGACTTAGAAGGATTTCATAGAATTAATCTTGGGAATAATAATCCATCTTCTTTAATTCAATTGGTCCAATTTATTGAAAAATATGTTGGGGAAAAAGCAGAAATAGAATTTCTTCCTTCTTTACCCGAAGATATGGAATCAACCTGTGCCGATATCAGCAAAGCTTTTGATAATTTGGGCTGGAAGCCAGTTTTTAATTTAGAGTTTGGAATGGATAAGACGGTGAATTGGATGAGGGAAAACTGGGAATGGATAAAAGAAATAAGAATATAATGTAATGAATTATTGAATTTGTAATTTTATGGTGAGGAAAAACGATATAAGTACAATAAAAAGAGTGAAGCTCGCCCATCTAATTGCCAGAATGGGTACTGGAGGGGCGGAAGAGAATACCTGTTATACTATTCAAGGGCTGGATAAGGCTAAATATGAAATTGATTTAATAGTGGGAGATGAGTTTGGAAACCATTATGAAAGGATATTCCAAAAAGAGAAGATTAAAGTCATACAAATATCAAGGTTTATTGGTAATCTCAATTTCTGGTATGATATAACCCTTTTTATCAATCTTATTAAAATATTCTATAGGAATAGATATGACATTGTTCATACCCATGGTACCAAAGCGGGCATTATAGGCAGGATAGCTGCCAAAATAACCGGAGTTCCCATTATTATACATGGATTACATGGGAGCGCTCTGGATGCCTTCTCTTCAAAATGGTTAAATATCCTTTTTTTGTATTTAGAGAGATTGGCTGGTTCTTTTACCGATGCTCATATATCGGTTAGCACTATTCTTTCCCAAAATTATTTGAAACAAAAAATTGGTAAAGCCGAGAGGTATTATACGGTTAGGAGTGGAATGGAGCTAAGTAATTTTTTTCAGGATAATGAACCCGGTATTGAAGCAATAAGAAAAGAATTCTCTATTGGTCCAGATGATTTTGTAATAGGGAATATAAGTCGACTCGAGTTATTAAAAGGGCATAGCCTGCTACTGAGAGCTTTTAAAATATTGAGGGAACAGGAAAAAGACAAAAGCAGAAGAATCATTTTGATGATTATTGGAGATGGTGAAGAAAAAGATAATATTTACCAGGATATCAAGAAATTGGGGTTAGAAAAAAGTGTTATTTTAAAAGGATATCGTAATGATATTCCAAATATTCTTGCTACTATAGATCTTTTAGTACACACTTCCTTCAGAGAAGGTCTTCCCCGGGTATTGGTACAGGCAGCTGCAACAGGGATACCCATGGTCGCTTTTAATGTAGACGGTATTCCAGAAATAATACGGGATGGCTATAATGGGTTTTTAGTTGAACCCAAAAATATAAATCAGTTGGTAGAAAAAATTACAATTTATTTGAGGAAACCAGAATTGCTTAAAATGCATGGCGATAATAGTAAAAAAGTAGTAAAAAATAGATGGACCATTGAAGGGATGGTAAAAGGAACAGACAAAATATATTCTAAACTGATTGAGGAAAAAATTAGCTCTATTTAGTTAATGTACAATTGGAATTGGGATATTGACCCAATCGTTTTTACATCTTTACATTGTTTTCAGAATAAATGGAAAGAAGGTGAGCAGATGAAGGTGATAATACTGGCAGGTGGCGCTGGTTCCAGACTATGGCCTCTAAGTCGTGAACGTTTCCCCAAACAATTTATTAAATTACAGGGTAGAGAATTTTCTTTGTTTCAGGAGACTTTTAACCGCAGTGTCCGGTTAGCTAGTTTAAATGATATTTATGTGATTACCAATAAGGACTACAAATTTTTAGTAATGGGAGAGATTGAAGATTTAGGATATAAATTTCCTGAAAAGAATATATTGGTTGAACCGGAAGCTAAAAATACTTTACCGGCAATTTTTGCTGGAGTTAACGAGGTCATAAAAAAGGGAAAAGATAGCCTTTCTGAGTCTATTGTGGTGTTCCCTTCTGATCATTTGATTGAAAAGAGTATAGAATTTACAGAAATAATTAAATCTTCTGAATATTTAACCGGAGATTCGCTGGTCACTTTTGGTATTAAACCGGCTAATCCTAATACCGGTTATGGATACATCTCACCAGGTGAAGTAAAGGGTAATGGTTATTCAGTAAAAGAATTTAAGGAAAAACCTGATTATCAGACTGCGATAGAGTATATAAAAGATGGATATTTTTGGAACAGTGGGATCTTTTTGTTTAATAGTGAAATATTTTTGCAAGAGGCAGTAAGGTATACTCCAGAGGTTTTAAATGCTTTTGAGGGAAGTAAAAACCTGGAAGAAGCTTTTGGTAAGATAGAAGGGAAGCCTTCCATAGATTACGGAATAATGGAAAAGAGCAAAAGAGTTGTGGTGGTGCCTGTTGATATTGGTTGGAATGATTTAGGAAGTTTTGACACTTTTTATGAAGTATTCAAATGCGATGGAAAAAACAACATTGTTGGCAAAGAACATCTGTTAGTAGACTGTAGTAATAATTTAGTCTATTCTGAAGAGGGGAAATTGGTAGTTACCATAGGTATTGATGATGTAATTATTGTTGATAATAAGGATGCATTGCTGGTTTGCAAGAAAGAGCAGTCTCAAAAGGTAAAAGAAGTGGTAGATGAGCTGAAAAGGAAAAAAGACCTGAGAGTTGAATACCATTTATGGGATTACCGCCCCTGGGGAAGCTATCAGATACTTGAAGAGGAAAAGAATGCCTTTAAAGTTAAAAGGTTAAAGATAAATCCCGGAAAAAAGATAAGCTATCAGATACATCAGCATAGAAGTGAACATTGGATTGTGGTAAGGGGGAAAGCTAAAGTGACTTTGGATGGTGAACATAAGATGGTAAATAAAGGTGAAAGTATTGATATTAAAGCCGGGCAAAAACATAGGTTAGAAAATGTGGGAGAATCGGTTCTGGAGATAATTGAGGTGCAGATGGGTGAGTATTTGGAGGAGGATGATATAGTGAGATTTGATGATGAGTATGGCAGAAAATGAAATGAGAATGTGTTTTATATGAAGATATGCATGTAGGTAAATAAAATGGTTTTAATATGGTTGGTGGCTTTATTTTCTTTTTTGATTACTTTTATAGCTTTTCCAGTAGTTATCCCACGCTTAAAAAAAGCAGGAATTACTGGTAAGAATATGAATAGTGAAATACAGGAAGAGATACCGGAAATGGGTGGATTGGTAATAGTAGCCGGTTTTTGCGGAGGGATTATCTTAATTATTTTTCTTAAAATATTCTTTGGTTTTTTACCTGATGTTTATCTTGTTACCCTGCTGGCTACTCTTTCTACCGTGTTAATAGTGGCATTAATTGGAATATTTGATGACCTTATCTCCATGAGACAAATTATCAAGGCTTTTATGCCTTTGCTTGCAGCTTTACCCTTAGTAGCGATCGAGATTGGTGATAGAATTTTAAAAATTCCTTTTATTGGTTTTATAAATTTTGGAATCTGGTATCCTCTGGTCTTGGTACCTCTGGGAGTTACCGGTGCTACCAATGCCTTTAATATGCTGGCAGGGTTTAATGGTTTAGAAGTGGGGTTGGGAATAGTTTGTATGGTGACAGTATCTATTATTGCCTATATTGTGGGGAGTGTTAATGCTTTAGCTATCTCATTGACCTGCCTGGGAGTTTTATTTGCTGCACTGTACTATAACTGGTATCCAGCAAAAATATTGGTTGGGGATGTGGGGACATTAAGCATAGGAACAATTCTAGCGGTGACGGTAATGGTGGGGGATTTTGAAACAGCAGGAGTGATATTGATTATTCCTTTTGTGATTGATTTTATTATTAAGGCAGCCCATAGATTTCCATACACCTTCGGGGTTTGCAGAGAAGGAAAGCTATATTGTCCGGACGATGGGGCCAAAGGCCTATCCCATATGGTTTTAAAGATATCCGGTGGAATGAAAGAAACACATTTGGTACTAACCTTAATCGGAATTGAGGCAATTTTTGGTATTCTTGCTATTTTAGTATATTTGTAATTATTGTATCGGGACAGGCTGGAATATTGATTTTGATTGACAGTTATTAGTTTTTACTGATTAAGTTTAATTAACACATAAGTACCTCTCCTGCTTCAGAATATAGGTTGCAATTTATATATAAATACAGAATTATTGCATGCTAATCACTGTATAAAGCTTCTTCAGAAATTCCTATGATAGCCAAAGAATGAGAGTGCAATTCACTGTTGGTGTAGTATTAAATAATAAAATAATAAATTTATATGGGTACAATTGGATGTGATTGCCACGACATACTTCCAGTATGTCTCGCAATGACGGAAGGAGACGGGTTATAGAGAATGTGATTGCCATTTACTGCTGACCAGAAATGACTTAATATGCCTTCTAAGTACTAGCAAGTATATAAAACACCTTGTCAGTCCCGGACTAAAGTTCACAGGTTGCCATGCAATGACCAAGATAGGTAAGGCAAAATGAAAAATGAGGAATAAAGCATAATTATGGCTTCTATGTGGGACAAATGAATGAGTAGGATAAATTAAATCATATATGCTATACTTTAACACAAAGAATTAATATAATATTTTATTTTAACAAGCCTAGTAGTAGTCCCCATATTTGATTAAAATCAAAGCTGTAAAGGAGAGAAGTATTTTGAGTGAACCTACCTTTATATTTACGGGTATTGTAATTAAAGAGGAAGGAGGCTACAGTTCTTTATGCTTGGAACTGGACGTAGCTTCTCAAGGTGAAAACAAAGAAGATGCAAAACAAAATCTTTTAGAAGCCGTAACACTTTATTTAGAGACCGCAATAGAAAGTAATTTACCTTTAATACGTCCTGTCTTACAAAGCGATAATCCCCTAAATACCAGACCAAATGATATTTTAGATGTCTTTAAAATGCATATTAAATTTAAAGTTCAAACCTATGCCGAAGCTACCAATTATTAAGCCCAGAGAAATAATAAGAATATTGCATAAAATTGGTTTTATTGATGTTAGGAGCAAAGGAAGCCATCTTCAACTAAGGAAAGGTAATTTGTTGGTGACCGTTCCCAGGAAAAAAGAGACCTAAAGCCCGAAACTTTAAAGTCTATTCTACGGCAAGCTAAGATTAGTGTTGAAGACCTTTATACCAAGCTTCTGTTTTAGTTCTACACTTGAAAAATACAAACAAAAAAATATTGATTCATTCTATGTTATAATTCATAGAGGGTTGCTTCCATCATCGAATTAAAGAAAAACAACTGAGAGGAATAATAGTATATGAGTAAATTGTATAAAGTAAACGTTATGATAGAGAAAGATGAAAACGGTTATTATGCTTATTGTCCAGAATTAGAAGGATGCCAAAGCCAAGGAAATACCTTTGAAGACGTACTGAGCAATATTAAAGAAGCAGTTGAATTATATATAGAAACTTTGAGTGAAGAAGAAATAAAGAAATATTTAAGCAAAGAAATTTTAACAACTTCTTTAGAGGTAAAAATTGGGTAAATTGTCAAGGCTAACGAGCAAAGAAACCGAGAGCCTACTCTTAAAAAATGGATTTGAACTCCTTAGAGTCAAGGGAAGCCATAAGATATTTAAGAAATTAAATGTAAGAGTAGTTGTACCATTTCACAGAGGAAAAATCCTTCATCCAAAAATTATTGCAAAAGTAATTAAAGCTGTAAATGATAATTAAATACCAATACCCAAAAATGCGTGTAATAATTTTAGCGGTATAGATATAAATATAATATAGACTAATAGTTCCTACATGTGTATCAATCAATGAGATTCTCATTCATTGTTGGTGTAGTATTAAATAATAAAATAATAAATTTATGTGGGTAGAATTGGATGTGATTGCCCACTCTAAAATAAAAAATATTATATTACAAGACTACATATAAATACCTTCTCAGAAAAAACACTGCAAAATGTAAACTTCTTTCCTTTAAAAATACTATTATAAAATGTATAATAAAAGATAATCAATAAGTAAATAAATGATAAAAACTGTTAATAGGTTATTTTTATAATGAGGATATTGATTGTTGGCGCAGGTCCGGTAGGATGTTATACTGCACAGTTATTAAAGGAAAGAGGTTATCATTCGGTTCTTCTGGAAGAACACGCCTCACTTGGGAAACCAGTACATTGTGCTGGAATAATCTCCTCAGATTTACTAACTATTTTGCAACCTCTTATTTCTGATGGTGCAGTAAAAAGTATAATTAATGAATTTTCCATTAACACCCCATGGGAAGGGGAGTTTTCAATCTGCAAAAGCGGAGTGGCAGCTGTATTGGATAGAGAAAAATTCGATTCAGATTTAGGTAAAGGCCTGGATGTACATCTTGGTGAACGCATTTGCTCAATTGAGAAAAATAATAATCGTTATAAAGTAAGGACTGAACAGGGGAAGGAATATGAAGCAGACCTATTAATTGGCGCAGATGGTGCCGGTTCTATGGTTCGCAAATTCCTTTTACAGAATTATGGCAAAAAAGGCAGTATTGCCAATATCGGGATAAACTATTATACAGGTATGCAATACAGGATAAGATTGCATAACTCAGCTCCAGAGATGGCACAAGATTCAATTAAGGTTTTCTTTAATAGTGATATCCACTTTTTTATCTGGATGATAAAAGAAGATAGCTACATTATAAGAATTGGAGTAATTCATAATCAGAATAAAGATATCTTAGATAATTTTACAAGAAAGGAAGGAATTAAAGGGAAGATTATAGATATCATTCCCGGTAGAATCCCCCTCGGGCTTTTACCCACTTATAATAATCAGATTGCGCTAGTTGGTGATGCCGCCTGCCAGGTAAAACCTTTGACTGGAGGAGGCCTCTCTTTTGGTTTACAGTCTGCTCGTATTCTGGCTGATTGTATTAGGGAAGGAAAATTGGAGCAGTATGACAGTAGATGGAAGAAAAAGTTTGGTCCGGAGATTAGATTTGGCATGAAAGCCCGTAAAATTTACGAAAATCTGAACTATGAGCAGAGGAGAGAGGTATTTAAAATATTCAGGAAGAATTCTGATTTTATTGAAATGATGGTTGATTATGACCATCATTCCAAATTATTCAGAGAAGCTTTTCGAAAACCTCAAATTTTACTGGATGCTGGAAAGTTATTCTCTTTTTATTTAGAGGATCTGGTGAGCGAATTTATTTCATAAAATGATAACTAAAGTATCAGGAGGGGCTTATTTTGGATTATCAGAAAAAATATAGACAATGGCTTGATAGCTCATATCTAAAAGAGGAAGACAAGGAAGAACTGCGTTCCATAGCTGGAAATGAAGAGGAGATTTTAGACCGTTTTTACAAAGACCTTGATTTTGGTACTGGAGGAATAAGGGGTAAGATTGCTATCGGTGCCAACCGTATGAATATCTACACAGTGGGACAGACCACTCAAGGACTGGCTAATTATCTGCTGCAAAAAGTAGAAAAAACGCAGGAAAAAGGTGTAGTGATTGCCCATGACCCCAGGAAGATGTCGCGTGAGTTTACTGAGCAGGCAGCACAGGTTTTAACAGCCAATGGAATAAAAACTTATCTTTTTGATGATATACGACCCACACCTGAATTATCTTTTGCGGTTAAGATGATTGGGGCAGCGGCCGGCATTGTTATTACCGCCAGTCATAACCCCCCTGACTATAATGGCTATAAAGTATATGCTGAAAATGGTGCACAGATATTGCCGGAGATTGCTGATGAGATTATAGCAGAGATAAGTAAAATAGAAAATTATTCAAAAGTTAAGTTGATTTCTCTGGAAGAAGCCAAAGAAAGAAAATTATGCAAAATACTGGGGGAAGTATTTGACCGGGTTTATTACGAGAAGGTTAAAACATTGTCATTGAGTAAGGATGAAGAGATAGATGAAGAGATAAAAGTTGTATATACCCCCTTACATGGAACCGGGAATATTCCAGTAAGAACGATTTTAAAGGATAGGGGTTTTAAAAATGTATTTGTTGATGAAGAGCAGGCGCAACCGGATGCCCGGTTTTCTACTGTGAAATCACCTAATCCGGAAAATCCGGAAGCATTTGAAAGAGCGGTTGGACTGGGTAAAAAGGTTGGAGCAGAAATTTTAATAGCAACTGACCCCGATTGTGACCGGATTGCTATAGCAGTTTTAAACAAAAAAAACAACTATATATTTTTAAATGGCAACCAGACAGGTGCTTTACTTTTGGATTATATTCTAAAAAGGCGCCAGGAAAAAGGTAAATTGCCCCAAAAAGGGTTTGTGATTAAAACCATAGTCACCTCAGAAATGGGCAGAGTTATTGCAGAACATTACCATATTCCAACTTATGATACCCTGACCGGGTTTAAATTTATCTGTAATAAAGCAGAAGAGTTAGAACAGGAAGGTGGGATATTTTTATTCGGATATGAGGAGAGCATCGGATATCTTACCGGTAATTTTGTGCGGGATAAGGATGCTGTGATAAGTGCTATGCTGATAGTGGAGATGGCTGCTTTTTACAAGAAAAGAGGTCTGACTTTACTTGATGTTTTGCAGAGCTTATATGAACGGCATGGATATTTTCTGGAATATTTAGATTCCATCTTTCTGGAAGGATTGGAAGGAGAGCAGAAGATGGAGATGATAATGGCTTCTTTTCGAAAGGAGTTTCCTCGGATTTCAGGAATGACAATATCCCGTAAGATTGATTACCTGTTATCTTTGCAGTATGATTTTGAGAGGCAAAAAGAAGAAATAATAGATCTTCCTAAATCTGATGTTTTGAAATGCTTCTTTACTGATGGTTCCTGGTATGCCATAAGGCCTTCCGGTACTGAGCCAAAAATTAAAATTTATATGTCTTTACTTGGGAAAACTAGGGCAGAGGCAGAAGAAAAATTGGCAAAGGTCAAGTCAGTCGTTTTTGGTAAAATCGAAAATGAATTAGCAAATTAACCAATTAATCAATTAGCTAATTAGGTAATTAGTTAATTAGCTAATTAGTTAATTAGGTAATTAGGTAATTTGTTAAAGTTTATTCTTTAGACTCTTCAGAAATTTTATTCAGCAAGCTTAAAATAAGTGACTTGTTCTTTATAAACATATTTATTGATTGCCATCTAAAATTGAGATATCTGTGTGCTAACCTATTTCTTTGTACAGCAATTTTCCCAAACACTGCTTGCTCGTCTTCAGTGAATCCTAACTTTTTACTGCATTCACTCAGTATTTGAGAATAACTTTCGGCTGCTATACCTTGCCTTGATAGAAGAGTACCACATATTTCAATAAGGGCAGTAAATATATTTTCAACTGTTCTATCCATTAATTTTTGTAATTTACGATCTTCTTTATATTCTTTCCAGCTTTTAGAAGAGTAATCATCTTCAAATTCTTTCATTTCAATAGCAATAAATCGTAAAGAATCAGCAATCCTTCCTTTAGCACAATTAAACTCAAGCATGTGTCATCTCCTTTAGGATTTTTTGAGCTACTTCTTGCTGCCAGGGTATCCCGAAGACCTTAAAATCTTCCATCTGTCTAATTGCCTCTAATCTTAAATCAATAAGAAGCTCATTATTTTTAACGTATATGGGTATACCATAGATTATAGCATTGTAATAAAGCATAGGATAAGGAAAATCTTCTTTAATATCAATAATATTTACTTCTTTACCAATTTTTAAACTTAAATCATAACTAATATTATTAATAGAATCAAATAGGATATCTTCATTTTGAGAAGGTGAGGAAAAAAGAAGGGCTAAATCAATATCAGATTCTTTATGTGGAAATCCCTTTGACCAGGAGCCATAAAGAAAAGCTATCTCGATATGGTATAAAGATGAATTCCTTGAAAAGTAATCTTTTAATAATTGAATTATCTTTTTTCTTTCTACTTTAAAAGACATATCTATGAATCTGCTTTATTATTTCATTACCCATTTTTTTTATTCTCTTCTAAGGATTTTTTAAGGTATGTTAATTGGTCTTATTTCACAAATTATAACATAAAATATACTATAGTTGAATTGAATTGTCTTTACAGGGGACGGTTCTCTGTTAAATACGGGAATAAATGAGGGAAGTTTTTAGTTAATAGTTTTTGGATTTTGGTAAAAACAAAGAAAATACAAATAAAAAGAGTGTTGGCAGAAATGAAAGAATAAGAAGAAAAGATGTGGGTGGTAGTGGATGAGATTGCTTCGCTCCCTACGGTCACTCGTAATGACAACCTTCTTCGTCATTGCGAATCTACGACCTTATCAGACCTCTTTGCATTGTATTTTAACTAAATGCTAAATACCAACGACCAACGACTATTCTGCAATTTCATTCATTTATATCTATAATATTTATCAACCACAGATGTTATATAGTGTAAAATCTGATAATTGATATAATTAATTATTTAAATTATCGTGACTATCCATGGAAGGTGTCTTAGAAAAAGGATTTACAGAATGTCAACTATATTGAAATCATTTTCCTCCAAATTGATTAGGAGCAATTTGTTTTGTAAAGGCTTCCCTCTCTTCAGTAAAACTTTCAAGACCTCTGCAACCTGTATTGACGCTATCATTGCCGGAGTGACTGAAAGTACACTAACCTGATTATCTGTAAACTGCTTATGGTATTTATCTTCCGGACCATAAATTGCAACCAATCCCTTATCTTCAGGGAAGATGGTAGATGCTTGCCCCTGTAATCCATTGATGGCGCCATGAATAAGGGGGATTTTTAATTCTTTACAGACTTTTTCTAAAAGAAAGCGAGAGGGAATATTATCAAGGGCATCGATTACCACATCAGTATCCCCAATGAAAGTAGCAAGATTGTGGATATCAAAAAATTGGGAATAGGAATGGGCATCTATGCTGGAATTTATGTGCTTTATCCTTGATATGGCTGTTACTGCTTTTCCTGTTCCGAAACTATCCTCATTGCATAATGCTTGTCTATTTAGATTACTTTCTTGAAATACATCTCCATCAATTGCTATGATACTTCCTATTCCCAATCTGGCTAACAATTCTATAATGTTTCCTCCCAATCCGCCACAACCGGCAACAGTTACTTTTGATTTGAGAAAAGTAATCTGTTCTGCAAAGCTAACGGTATTAAAATTCCGCCTATATCGAGTGGGGATTATTCTTTCTTCCAAAGCCGCTATCTCTACCTCTTTGGGAGATAAGTTAAAAGTTTGGGCTGTTTTTTTGACCTGGGAAATGGATATTATAGGAATACCATCTGACTTTTTCAGATTATCTTTTTTTAGTCTTACCAATTCCTTTTTCAAATCTTCTCTTGTTTTGGGCATGTGGTTGCTCATTAGCTACCAGCCTATTATATGAAATATTATTTACATAACCAGAATTATTAACCGGTAACAAAATCATTTTTTTTACATCTTAAGTTTAATGGTAGATTAGCTTTTTCTCATCTTCCTTAATATCTATTTATTATTATAACAATCAAGTCAATGCTCCTATCTCTGCCATAGCCTGTTTTAGATTCAATTCTTATTAGTCATCAAAATAATTTAAAAACATTGCTTAAGAAGCATCAATATGATAGTATTTAATTAAAATATATAATATAGAAGTATTTTCAGTACCCAATATTTTCTATTCTCTGTACCACATAGGGAAGGTATTATAAAAACAACTGCACTACTAAAAATAAAGAGGAGTTAAATTCCCGATTTATTTTGATAGCCAACAACAATTTCACTTTTGTACGATTCAATGCTCAATACCAATTAAGTTACTCTAAATAGTTAAGTAAAAAAATTTGCTTTTATTTGTAATGCCCGAATAATGAACAAAGTAAAGTATTGATAAATAAATAGAGACTGGAGGTGAAAAAATAGTAATACATTAATAAATTCTTAGATATAAAAGGAAGGAGAAAAAATGAAAAAAAGTTTTAAAAATATTATTACATTTTGCTGCACTCTTTTGTTAATTCTTTCAATGATTCCATTAACTTCACTTGCTTTAGACAAGCATACCCCGCAGGATGCTATTGCCGCCCATGGCATGGTAGCTGCTGCTCATCCTCTAGCAGCGGAAGCTGGTGTAAGGATATTAAAACAAGGTGGTAATGCCATAGATGCTGCTATTGCTACTGCTTTTGCCTTAAATGCAGTTGAGCCGAATGCCTCTGGAATTGGCGGGGGCGGTTTTATGGTAATCCGTTTTGCCAGGACCGGAGAGATTATAATCTTAGACTACCGGGAACGTGCACCGGCGGCTTCAACTAAGGATATGTTTGCCTCTGAACAGGCCAAAGAAGAGAAATGGACTCAATTGAGTGGATTGGCAAGCGGTGTTCCCGGAACCTTGCTTGGACTTAAAACTGCTCTCGACGAATATGGCACTATGACCTTAAAAGAGGTTATGGCTCCTGCTATAGAGTATATGGAAAATGGGTTTGAAATAACAGATACTTTTAGAGATATGATTAAGGATAATTATGATAAATTAGTTGACTGGAATGATCCTTTTGCTATTGCCTATCTTAAGGATGGAGTTCCTCTGGAAACAGGAGATATATTAATACAAAAAGATCTGGCAAAGACTTATCGGGAGATACTTGATAAAGGAATTGAGCATTTTTATGGTGGTGAATTGGGTCAGAAAATAGTTGATGCTGTTCAAGCTGCAGGTGGCATACTCACTCTTCAAGATTTAAAAGATTATAAAGTATTCAGACATAAACCAGTTAGTGGCAGCTATCGGGGATATGATATCTATTCCATGCCTCCCCCCAGCTCTGGTGGCACTCATCTTATTCAAATCCTGAATATAATGGAAAACTTTGATATCGCGGAAATGAATTATCTGGGACCGACTCATATCTCAGTTTTGTCAGAAGCTATGAAAATGGCTTTTGCCGATAGAGCAAAATTTATGGCTGACCCGGCATTTGCTAAAGATATTCCTCTTGAAGGACTCACTTCAAAAGAATACGCAAAATCTCTGGCTGAACTGATTGATGTATCTAACCCAAAATTAGAAATTCCTGCCGGTGAACCAGGCCTATTTGAACATCAAAGTACCAGTCATCTTTCGGTCATTGATGCCGAAGGTAATGCAGTGGCTTTATCCCAGACTATCAATTATTTCTTCGGTTCAGGACTGATTGTTCCCGGGGTGGGGATTATTATGAATAATGAAATGGATGATTTTTCTACCAGTCCAACTTCTCCCAATGCTCCTGAACCAGGTAAAACACCTCTCTCCAGTATGTCGCCCACAATAATGGAAAAAGATGGCGAGGTATTTATGGTTCTAGGCTCTCCGGGTGCAACCAGAATCTTCACAGCTATGGCACAGATAATCTCTAATGTTATTGATTTTAATATGGGAATGGATGAAGCTATTGAAGCGCCCCGTATTCATGCCTATTCTTCGGCAGGAAAAGCGATGCCTATTTTTGTAGAAGACCGCATACCTCTATTAACTATTGAAGCATTAAGATTACTGGGTAATCAAGTAGATGTGAAGGGAACCCATGATCTTTATTTTGGTGGAGCTCAGGGCATTTTATTGAAAAATGGTGTACTCTTTGGTGGTGGTGATTC
Organism: Candidatus Atribacteria bacterium; assembly: GCA_029556475.1. GTDB lineage: Bacteria > Atribacterota > Phoenicimicrobiia > Phoenicimicrobiales > Stramentimicrobiaceae > Stramentimicrobium. Next base: position 9,359 of record JAKQEP010000161.1, on the reverse strand, counting down.
GCGTCGTGATGGAATAGCTATCGGCTACTAAAAAAGCTGCTAAGGGACGGTCCTTTGACATCTTTTAGACAAGATAAAAAGATGTCAAAGGACCGTCCCTGAACAGATTTGAGAGAAGAAAGGAGGGGTATATTGCTTAGTATTGAATTGCTTTATTTTGTGGTAATGGTAGGTGTGTTTGCAGTAAGCTGTTTCAGGTTTAAACTGCCGGTAGGGGTAGCCATGGCGCTATCTGCTATTTCCGGTTGCCTGGTAGCAGGATTTGGTATCCCCATCAGACATCTGGTGGAAGGAGGGCTCAATTATCTTAACACAATTCTGGTAATTTCAACTGCAATGATTTTTATGAAGGTTGTACAGTACAATGGTATGATGGATACTGTCACCAGATGGTTAATTGAAAAATATTATTCCAAACCGGCTTTATTAATTATTGGCTTATCCTTTATTGTGGTATTTCCCGGAATGATTACCGGCTCTTCTACAGCAGCTGTTTTAACTGGTGGTGTTCTGGTTTCACCGGTATTGATATATATTGGTTTTCCAAAAGAAATAACCGCCGCAGTAGTGGCAATGGCTGCGGTTTTTGGAGAGGCAGCTCCACCGGTCAATGTTAATGCTTTGATAATAGGAGGAGGAATTGACCTACCCTATATCGGGTTTACCCTGCCCCTGTTATTACTTACCATTCCCTTGATTATATTCACCAGCCTTTTTTTAGGGAAAAAATATCTTAAAGTATTTAATTATGAGAAGATAAAAGATGATCTTCCCACTTCTTATCTTTCAGATTTTGGGATATGGTTATTCTTACCCATTATAATCCTTTTTATCCTTATGATAAGGGAGACCTTCTTGCCCAAACTGTTCCCCACCCTGGGAATGCCCATATACTTTTTGATTTCCGCACTGGTGGGTCTATTTTCTGGCAAAAAATTTAACTTTTTAAAAATAGCTCAGGAAGCAGTCCATGATGCCTTACCAGTTTTGGGTATTTTAGTTGGAGTAGGAATGTTTATACAGGTTATGACCCTGACCGGGGTGAGAGGTTATATTGTCATTAATTGTCTAAGCCTGCCTGCCTATTTACTTTATCTCGGGATAGCGGTTAGTATACCAGCTTTTGGAGCAGTATCTGCTTATGGTTCAGCATCGGTCTTAGGTGTGCCATTTGCCCTGGCTTTACTGGAGAGCAATCCGGTAATTACAGTGGCGGCTTTATCCCAATTGTCAGCTTTAGGTGACCTGGTGCCGCCGACTGCTTTAGCCGGAATATTTGCCGCACAGGTAGTGGGAGAAAAGAACTACTTTAAGGTACTAAAATATTGCTTGATACCGGCTGTAATCACTGCTGCCTGGAGTATAGTAGTTATAATTTTTGCCAATACTCTGGCAAAGATCTTGCTATAGTTTATTGAATAGGGAGAGAAGAAAAATTGAGTATCATTACCTTAATTTATCGTTTAATCATTTTATTTCTAACAGTCTTAATCGTGCAGGATATGTTTAAAGAGAGTGATTTCTGGAATCAACTTACCAGCTCCCTGGTCATTATTCCCTTTATCCTGAGATTGTTTATGATAAAATAACATTTTAAAAAAATGTATATTTTGTCAGTAATTAGTGCCAGAAAAAGAGGTTTTGCCTATGAAAAAGAATCAAAAAATTGCTATCTATATATTAATTCTAACTGCCATTGTTATCATATTGTCTGCTCTGGAATTTGTTGACCAATGGAAGTCTGATTTTATCGTAGCCGGGAGTGGGGTAACCAGAATGGCTAAATTAAGTGATTACTATCCTGAATTAAGGGGAAAGTACTGTGATACTGATATCTATTTTTTAGAAAGTAATGAACCGGGAGGTACCGTTTTTGTGTTAGGAGGAACACATCCCAATGAACCATCCGGCATGCTTTCTGTGGTGCTATTAATTGAAAATGCGGTGGTAACTAAGGGTAGAATGATTGTAATACAGCAAGCCAATCTTAGCGGTTACTCCCATAATGACCCGCAGGAAGGTTCACCTCGAAAGATTCATTTTAATACACCTTATGGCAGAAGGGAGTTCAGATATGGTTCTAGGGCTACTAACCCTATTCATCAGTGGCCTGACCCGGATATATATATCAATCAGTTTGGTCAATCACTTTCCGGTTCAGAGACGCGAAATTTAAATCGTGGTTATCCCGGAGATCCTGAGGGTAATTATACCGAAAAAATCTGTTATGGCATTTTGGAAGTTATTAAAAAGGAAGAATGCGATTTATCAATAGATTTACATGAAGCTTCACCCGAATATCCGGTTATAAATGCTATTGTTGCCCATGAAAGGGCTATAGATTTAGCCAGTATTGCCGTTTTGGATTTACAAATGGAGGATCTGGATTACAATCTGGAAATATCCCCGCCCTCTTTTAGGGGATTAACTCATAGAGAATGGGGAGATTATAGTGATACTATGGCTATTTTGATGGAATCGGCAAATGCCAGCCAGGGAAGAATAAGGGGAAGAACAGATGAGGCCCTGGTCTTGACCGGCAAAGATAAAATGTATGTAAAAGCTGCTGAGCTGGGAAGGTTATATGTACCATATGATGAGAAGGGGCATCCCATTGAGGAAAGGGTAGGAAGACATCTCACTGCTATTGGAGTACTGGTCGAAAATATGAGCCTTTTATTTCCTGATGAAACGGTGGAATATTATGGAATACCATCTTACCAGGAATTGTTACAATATGGTTATGGCAATTATCTTCAGCCCGTAAAATAATAATTATAGGATGAACAAAATTTAAAAAGTGGATAAAAAGCCACGGGTTTATCCGTGGCTGAATTTTTCCTGACCTCTATTCTAAATTTTTTTCAATATAATCCTTTACTAACTCACCGCTTTCAGCAATCTTCTCCACAGATTGTAGTGGAATCTTGTACTCCTCACTCATTTTATTAAAATAGCCATCAGGATTTCCGGATTCCACAATAATTAAATGATCAGCATAAGGAACCACAGCATCTAAAAAAGCATCAGAAAGGGCACCCCTCCGAGCTTCTCCACCAATATGCATTACCAGAAGGTTAACTTTCAGTTCTTTGACCTCCTTAATCAGAGCTTTTGATCTGGATAATTCCTGTTCTTTATCTATTCCAGCGGCCCCCAGTCCTTTAGAACTACCACCAACTACTGCGATAATCATCTTGAAATTTTTTACCATTTCAGGTGTGGCAAGCTGTTCATAGGCAGCTGAAATCTGGTATCGTGATAATAATACATTTATCATTCTGGCATCCGGACTCTGACCAATTGAAGTTATTAATATTTGAGGCGCCTCCTCTGTTGAAAACGCAACTCCTGTTAAAAGGAGCAGAAAGAGTGTTACTAATAATCCATTTATTAATATACTGCTTATTTTAGTTTTTTTTCTATTATACATTATTAATGCCTCCTTATTAATATTGCCTATTCCAAGTCTTTGAGTAATAAATTAAGTGCTGTTTTTTTATATCTTATCACAAAATTAGGGTAATTGTAAGATTATCGAGATCAGTTGTCCATCATAAGCAACAAAATACATAAACAAAACACTTATTCTAATAAATTTGTTATAATATACAGGTAAGATATTTACTGATATAATAAAAAACATAAGACAGTTTTACTGACAAATATTAAATTCATTTATTAAATTTTGTCAATAGAATCGTCCCCATAAAATAGGGTGAGGAGGAAAAAATGGAAGACTATATTTCTTTATATGAAAAATTAGGTTTGTTTTATTTAGGAAAAGAGATTGATCCTAAAACTTTAACATTTAAAACTGATGAGGCTCCCTTTCTTTATAAATCCAAAGATTTTACTACACATGCTGCCATAATCGGTATGACCGGCAGTGGCAAAACCGGATTGGGAATAGCTATAATTGAAGAAGCCGCCATTGATAAAATTCCTTCCATTATAATTGATCCCAAAGGAGATATGGGTAACCTTCTTCTTGCTTTTCCAGAATTAAAGCCGTCAGATTTTCAACGGTGGATAGATCCCTTAGAAGCCGAGAGCAAGGGTATGAAGCCCGATGTCTATGCTGAGGAGGTAGCAGGTAACTGGGAGAAAGGGTTAAGAGGCTTTCACCAGGATAAGAGCAGAATTAGCCTTTATAGGAATAGTGCAGATTTTACCATCTATACACCCGGTAGTATGGCGGGTATTCCTATATCAGTATTAAGCAGTTTTGAAGCACCTTCTGAAGATGTTATGGATGATCCGGATACCTATTCTGCTATGATTAATTCAACGGTCATGGGACTTCTTTCCCTGCTCAATGTCAGAGCAGATGTCCTAACCAGTAAAGAATATATTCTCTTAGCAGCATTGTTCTCCTATTTCTGGAAGAAAAATATTAATCTTACCTTAGAACAATTAATTGGTTATATTACCAATCCTCCTTTTGAGAAGATAGGTGTCTTAAGTCTAAATAGTTTTTATCCACAAAAGGAAAGATTTAACCTGGCTATGCTTTTAAATAACATTCTGTCCAGCCCCGGTTTTTCTACCTGGTTAGAGGGGAAAAATTTAGATATTCAAGATCTTTTATACACTGAAAACGGAAAACCCAGAGTCAGTATTCTTTCCCTAGCCCATTTAGATTCTAATCAACAGATGTTTTTTGTGACCCTCTTTTTGAATAAATATATCAGCTGGATGAGACAACAAACGGGAGCCTCTTCACTTCGAACCTTACTCTATATGGATGAGATTTTTGGTTTTTTCCCAGCAACTTCCAATCCACCTTCCAAACAGCCTATGCTGATTCTGTTAAAACAGGCCAGAGCTTATGGTATAGGAGTGGTGCTGGCCACTCAGAATCCAATTGACCTTGATTATAAAGGGCTGTCCAATGTGGGAAGTTGGTTTTTGGGCAGGCTACAAACCAGGCAGGATAGAGATAAAGTAATAGATGGTCTGGCTAAAAATGCAACTGACGCACTAGATAAGGGCGAGATAGAAAACTTGCTGGCTAATATGAAAAAGAGGACCTTTCTTTTAAAGAGCGCTCATATGGATTATCTTCCACTTTTTGAGACTAGGTGGGTTTTGTCCTATTTGAGAGGTCCCCTCTCTGTGCGGGAGATTAAAGAGTTGATGCAGGACAAGCAAGAAATGGCAGTTTCTGAGCCAGAAGATATAACTGGATTTCAAGAGGATATCAGGGGCAAAAAGTCAGCAGTAAGCGAGACAAAACCATTTCTATCCGATAAGATAAGACAATATTTCTTACATCATCCACCTTTTAGTGAAGAGGTTATCTACAAACCCAGTATAATTTTGAACGGCAAGGTCAGGTTTTATAATGAGCCTAAAAAAATTGACCAGAAAGAAGATATTTATTTAAAAATTCCTCTCTTCCAGGATACAGTAGAGCTCAATATTAAAGAAGCGCTTCCCAATGAAGATGATATAAGTATTTATGATGATAAGCCTCTGGAAAGAGCCCGCTTTGTTCTGTTACCCTCTTTTTTAGAAAAGATGAAGGATACCAGTGCTTTGGAAGAAAAGTTTAAAAATTACCTTTATGATAATACCAGAATAGAACTCTTTAGCTCTAAAGAATTTAAGGTTTTATCAACTCCAGGTGAAGATATAGCTGATTTTAAATCCAGGGTTTTAGACCTTATCAGGGCAGAGAAGGATAAAATGGTGGAGAAACTCACCGAACAATATTCCAAAAAAGAAGAAAAATTAGAAAAAGACTTTGTCAGATTGCAGGAGAAATTAGAAAAAGAAGAGGCAGATGTTAAGGCTATTACAACTCAGAGTGCTTTATCTTTGGGTTCCAGTGTTCTTGGTGCCTTGTTGGGCAGAACTAAAGTAGGTACTTTAAATACAGGTGTAACCGGTTTAGGCAGGGCCAGCAGAATTTTAAAGGAAAAAAAGGATGTGGAGCTGGCAAAGAAAAAGATAGATGCTCTCAGTGAGAATATTCAAAAATTGGAAGACGAGCTAAAGCAGAGTATTGAGAATATGTCTGGCAAATTTGATATTGATAATTATACTATTGAGACCATCAGTATCAAGCCTAAAAAGAGCGATATTTTTGGAATCAATATTGCTCTATTATGGGAAACTGAATAAATTAATGAAAAGAAGGCAACATCTTTTAAATATTTGTCTAAAAAATAAAAAATAGGGAATAATATATATAGAGAAGAAAATAATAATATTTTGAAATAATAAGTTGATAAAGGCAAACTATCCTAAAGGGTAGGACGCAAAACCATGGGTCTAAAGCTTAAAGCCATGACAGCCGGGTTGCCGACTTTATTTTTATTTTTAATTATAAAAATATAGAGATAAAAATGAATCTATTCCACAAAAAAATAGAAAACTATCCAGATAATGGAAAAGGGCAAAAAGAATTAGAGCAATTAGAAATTGCTACTGAATGGGAAGGGAGTTTTACCAAAGGCAAGGAGAAAGATCCACCAGAAAAAGGGACTTATTTTCCCAATGCCTTACTGTTTAGAAGCTTACTTGAAGGAACTTCTTTCGACCGCCGCATCACTAAAAAAACAGAAACAGAGGCAGTTAAAAAAGTACATAAATCCAGGCCGGAAAAACCCATTAATACTACCTTCCAAAAGAATGTATCTGTTCATAAATTACCTTCAATAAAAAAACCGGTAAAGATTGTTAATTATGACAAAACCCCCAGGAAGAGAAAATTCATTACTGAGAAAGAACAAAATCGTCTGGAACACATTGTAACCAGAGTGCTGGGGCCAGAAAAAGATTAAAATTATTAAAAAGTAAGTAATTGGCAACTGCTAATATCTCTTTTCCCCTGTATATTTTCCTTCTAAATTGGTATTATAATTATTATTAATGATTAAAAAAATTGTTTATTTTTGGAAGCAGGTGGTTATAATGACAATTAGCGAAAATTACCAAAAAATAAGAGAGGAAATTCCATCTGAGGTCCGAATAGTAGTTGCAACTAAGGGTAGAACACCTGCCGAGATTGAGGAAGTGATTGAAGCAGGTGCTACTGATATTGGCCAGAACTATGTTCAGGAAGCCGAGGCTGCAAAGAAAGCAGTAAGAGGTGATTTAGCGCAAAGAGTAAGCTGGCATATGATTGGTCCGCTGCAGAAGAATAAGATTAATAAAGCGCTGCCCCTCTTTGATATTATTCAGACTGTTGATTCTCTGGAACTGGCAAAGGAAATCGATAAACGGATAATAAAATCTGGCAAAGAGTTTATTCCCATATTGTTAGAGATCAATATCGGTAGTGAAAAAAGCAAATACGGAATAAAACCGGATGAACATGAAAGGCTGGAAGAGTATCTGCAACAATTAGCATATGACATTGCTCAGCTTGCTCATATCCGGCTGGTGGGGCTAATGACTATGGGAGCTTTTGGGGCAAATCCCGAACAGTACCGGCAGGATTTTTACAGGGCAAAAAATATATTTGACCTACTGGCAAAAATGAGATTGAAGCAGGTAGATATGAAGTATCTTTCCATGGGGATGACTGATTCTTATCATATTGCTATTGAAGAAGGTGCCAATGTGGTAAGAATTGGCACTGCTATATTTGGTCCCAGAAAAAATGTTTGATTTGACCAAATATTTATTGGAATATTTTTATAGCGTATAAAAAAGATTTTTTAATAAATAGATGTGATTTGATATTGTATGTAATTAAGTGGAAAGTACTTGATTAGTAAGGTGTGGGTGGCAGAATAATGATGGTTAGCAATAAAGAATATGTGAGAGAACTTTTTAGAATGCATTGTTGAAAAGTGGGAGATAATAATAATGGCTGAAAAGATTGATATTAAAGAATTATCCTATCAAGAACTGGAAAAGATAATTACCGAACAAGGATTCCCATCTTATAGGACAGGGCAAATATTTCACTGGGTATACCAAAAAAAAGTGAGCAGTTTCAGTGAAATGAGCAATATACCCCATAATTTTATAACCCGATTAAGTTCCCTCTTTCAGCCGAATAGTCTTCAATGCATAAAAAAAATGGAATCCCGGGACGGCTCCCAAAAATTTCTTTTTCGGTTGGGTGATAAGCATATTATTGAGAGTGTTTTAATTAAAGATAGAAAAAGAAATACTGTCTGCTTATCTACTCAGGTGGGTTGTTTATGGCATTGTCTTTTTTGCGCCAGTGGGAAAGAAGGGTTTAAAAGAAATCTGACAGCCGGAGAAATTATAAGCCAGCTGTTAGCTATTGAAAAAATTAGTAGCGAACATATCAGCAATATTGTTTTTATGGGTATGGGAGAACCTTTTGATAATTATGAACAGCTAATGAAATCCATTGAGATAATCAATGAGAAACAGGGTATAAACATTGGTACCCGGAAAATAACCATTTCTACCTGCGGAATCATTCCTAAAATTAAAAAATTTGCTCAAAACCCCCTTCAGGTAGAACTCTCGTTATCCCTGCATGCTGCCGAAGACAGTATACGGAATTTACTGATGCCAGTTAATAAGAGATACCCTTTAAAAAAGCTGATACCTGCCTGTAGAGACTATGTTAAGAAGAAAAAACGTCAGATTACTTTTGAGTATATGATGTTAAAAGGTATAAACGATTCACAGGAACAGGCAAAAAAACTATGTCATTTGATTTCCGATTTTCAACCAAAGGCGAAGGTTAATCTTATCATCTATAATCCTGTTTTCAAGCAAACCAGACTTATTCCTTCAAAAGACAATGTTGTATTATACTTTCAGCGGACCTTGAAAAAATGTCATATTCCGGTAACAATTAGATATTCCAAAGGCCAGGATATTGAAGCTGCCTGCGGACAATTGAGAGGTGAATACCTAAATTTATAAAACAGGTCAAATGTTTATAGATTCATATTTTTAACACTGGATAATTTCTTGACTTTATGTTAATATCTGATATACTTTTAAAGGATAAATTTAGCGGGGCCCATAGCTCAGCTGGTAGAGCAGCCGGCTCATAACCGGCCGGTCCCTGGTTCGAAACCGGGTGGGCCCACCACTTTATTTTTTCTGGCATAAATATAAACCGTATTTATTTTAAAAATATTATTTCAAATATATAGATATGAAAATGAAAAATGGAAGACAGAACAGATAAATTATTACTCAGGATAAAAAAAATAAATTTGGTAGAATCAGGTAGGCTAAAAAACCTTACTTTATAATAAATAAAGTAAGGTTTTTTTTATGTATGACGGGCATGCCGTCAATCTGTGGTGAAAGTCCACAAGGGGCGTAGTTGCCGACGAACCCCAGAGCGACTTGCAAGTCTCACACCGCAAGGCGTGGGAGAGAAGAAGCAATAGCGAAATCGTAGCCTG
>JAKQEP010000040.1 GCA_029556475.1 Candidatus Atribacteria bacterium | reverse complement strand
TTTTTTTGGATCCTGGGCATCACCTGATATTAAATAGACTTTACTAGGGTGCACTTTGTTTATTAATCTTTCCTTGAGATATTTCCTGAAACTGGCAGGATGGTCTTCCGGAATACCGATATATTCATCTAAATGAAACATGGTGGTTTTAGACCAATTAATATTGGTTATTTTTGTTAGATGATCTAAAAACTCAAATTGTGATGCACCCGTAGCAGCAACAAAAGTTGCTGTGCCTTTTTTACTGATAGCCTCATTTAACATTTCCGCTGCCTTTACGGCAGCTGTTATTGCCATATTTATTTTGGAGTTGGAAATATTTATTTTCAATTAAAACTCCCTTCATTTTTAAAAATTTTAGCACAAAATATAAGTTAAGTAAAATGTGATATATTAAATACATTACAATAATTCTTCTTAACATACTGTTACCGGCTGCAAAGGATAGAGAGGGCTATGGAATTTAATTTGCCTTCACTCTTATCAGCCCGAGAGGGTATCATAATCGGTACCCTGGCACCCACCACCACATTACCTTCCGGGAAGTCAGTATAATACATTATACTTTTACCAAAAATATTACCACAGGCAATATTAGGTACTATGAGAATATCGGCTTTTCCCGCTACCGGGGAGTCAATTCCTTTCTTCTCAGCAGCAAACTCTGAAATAGCATTATCTAAAGCCAGCGGTCCATCAATTATGCAATTTTCTATCTGGCCCCTCTGATACATTCTGGTTATAATACTTGCCTGCAGAGTCTCCTCCATATCAGGATTTACTGTCTCTACTGCAGCCAGTAACGCTACTTTGGGGTTCTCTATACCTAATTTGTGGGCAACCTTCACCGCATTTTTAATAATAGCCACCATTGCCTTTAAATCAGGTTTAATATTTATTCCCCCATCACTTAACAATATTAAACGGGACTGCTTTTCTCTCCTGTCTTCAAAAACAAAAACATTGCTGATAAAATCATCTGTTCTTAAACCCTTTTCTTTATGGAGAACTGCACTCATCAGGGAAGCGGTATTAATCTTTCCTTTTAACAGGATACCACCATTTTTTACCTCTTCTATGGCTATGTAGGCCTTTTCTTCTTCCCGGGCAGAGACAATGTTTTCAATAAAAGCTCTATCCTGGTATCCTAATTCCATCAGAGAATCTTCAATTTTATTCTTATTACCTACCAGCACTCCTTTACCAAAACCATTTTCAAAACTGGCCTTGACCGCCTTGAGTGCTTCCGGGTCTTCTCCGCCGGCAATTACAATTCTCTGCTTACCATAGATAGTAATTTCCCGAAAAAGCTGCTGAAAACTGGTTATCATATTCGATCTCCCTATAGTTAAGCTGCAATATGTACAGCCTTTACAATCCTAATACAATCTCTTTACTATTTAAATATTTTACAAAATATTATTTCTTTAGAGTTTCTTTATACCTTCTTTAATCTGTTCTATACCTTTTTTAATCATATCAATAGAGGTAGCAAAGGAAAAACGCAGGTATCCTTCTCCATATTGACCAAAAGCATCACCGGGTACTGTTACTACCCCACAATGGTCCAATAAATACATAGATAATTCTTCCGAACTCATCCCTGTTTTGATAATATTGGGAAAAGCATAGAAGGCACCTTCGGGAACCAGGCAGTGGAAATATTCGATCTCATTTAATCCGGCAACAAGAATATCCCGGCGTTCCTGATAGGCTTTACGCATCTTCTCTATCTCAAGTTCCGTCTCTTCCTTATGCTGTAATCCATATAAAGCAGCTCTCTGGGTAACAGAGTTGGGACAAACTGCCGTATTCTGTTGTACTTTTATTATCTCATTTACTAAAAATTCCGGACAGACTAGATAGGCAAGACGCCAGCCAGTCATAGCATAACTTTTAGAAAATCCAAAAATAGAGATAGTTCTTTCTGCCATACCCGGGAAAGAGGCAATACTGATATGCTCCTTACCATCAAACAAAATATCCTCATAGAGTTCATCGCTGATTACCAACATATTATGCTCTATGGCTATTTTGGCAATCTCCTTCAGTACATCATCCTTGATTACCATACCGGTTGGATTGCTGGGAGAATTTATAAGGATAGCCCTTGTTTTAGAGGTAATTAAACTCTTTAATTCATCAGGGTCTATCTGAAAAGCATTTTTCTCCCGGATAGGAAGGTATACCGGATTCCCCCCTGCCAGAATAACCTGTGAACCATAAACCAGAAAACCAGGATCAGGAACAATTATTTCAACTCCTGGATTTAGCAGGATATAAAACGCAGAAAATAAGGCCTGAGTGCCTCCTGCTGTCACTATAACCTGTTCAACCTTAACCGGTATTTTATTGACTTCTGTAAGCTTTTCTGCCAGGACTTTTCGTAAATCATAAAAACCGGCATTGGGTGTATAATGGGTATAACCGTCATCAATTGCCTGCTTGGCAGCTTCACGAACATGGGCAGGTGTAATAAAATCAGGTTCGCCAATTCCGAAACTTATCACATCTTTTCTGTTTTGAGCTAAATCAAAGAGCTTTCGAATACCAGAGGGTTTAACCTTTTTTAAATTTTGATTTAATTCCATTTTTCTTCCTTTTACCTCTTTTCTTCATTAAAGTTAATTTGTATTTAATCAGTTAAGAATATTAGAATATTCTTGATATCCCATTTCTAAAGCCTTTATATTCATATCTATGCTGCGAGCCGGTAAATTTTGCTTTAGAGATTCAATGATCAGATCTTTTTTGACCGGAAATTGAGGTGTAGCAAGAGCTGCCCCTAAAATTACTATATTGGCAGTAATGATATTACCTGCTTCTTTGGCTATCCTTTCAGCATCAATGAGGTGCAAATTATTTACTTTTTTGCCCAGTCTCTCAATAATCTGATTTATATCCGGATATTTAGAAATTCCTAAAGAGACAGTAAAGGGAATAATAGCTGAGCAACTGGCAATGATATTGGTATTCTTTCCTATGACAGTTATAGTTCTTAGCAATTCTGAAGGTTCAAAAGCCAATATTAGATCTGCTGAATAATTTTCATTCAGAGGACTCAGGCCCTTCCCAATTTTTAATTCTGTTACCACCGTTCCACCACGTTGTGCCATTCCATGAACTTCACTCATTACTACATTTAATCCCTGAGCCATTGCCGCTTCTCCAATAATTGTGGCAGTCTTTATGGTTCCCTGTCCACCGACACCTATAATATAAATCTGATAACTCTTCTTATAACTCATTTTTTCACCTCGATTGCTTTCTGGGGACATACCTGAACACAATAACCACAATCAGTACATAACAGGTAATTAATGTCTATTGAACCATCTTCTCTTTGAAAGATTGCCGGGCAATTAAATTGCCTCAGGCAAATCAGACAACGGGTGCATTTATCCTGATTAATTTGATAGGTCAGTCTTTCTTTCTCCCTTTTAACAAACATAATACAAGGAGAACGTGATATAATCACTGAAACCCCCTCATATTGTAATCCCTCTTTAAAGGTCTCCACCGAGTTATCTAAATCTCCAGGATCTATTGTCTTCACATAACCTGCTCCAGCTGCCCTGCTTAACTCTTCAATAGATACCACTGTGCTCTTCTCTCCACCCCTGTCTGTTAAAATACCTGGATTTGGCTGACCTCCGGTCATTGCCGTAACTTCATTATCCAGTATTACTACCATAATATTGGCTTTCTGATGGACTGCATTAATTAAAGGTGGGATACCGGCATGAAAGAAGGTTGAGTCTCCAATCAGAGCAACAATCTTTTGTCTGGTAGCTTTACTCATACCGCTGGCAATTCCAATACTGGAGCCCATACAAATACCATAATCTGCCATATAATAGGGAGGCTGCATAGCCAGAGTATAACAACCTATATCGTTAGAGTAGATTATATTTTCTTTTTTTATTTTTAAACCCTGAACAGCCTTTTTAATAGCATAAATTGTGGAGCGATGAGGACATCCCGGACAGAGCACCGGTGGTCTCATAGGTGGTGTTAGACCTGAAAAATCGATTCCTGGATTCTTCTCTGCTACCTCTACCTTTAATACTTGAGTAAGGCCCTGCTCAATTATATCAGGGTTATATTCATATATATGGGGCAAAGTGTGATCCAATTTGCCATAGACCTTTTTTTGCCAACCTTCCTGACCAATAATGGTAAGGACTTCTTTTTCCAGAAATGGTTCTACCTCCTCAATCACAATAATTTTATCAAGATTAGCAATAAAATTCTTCATTAATTCCCTGGGAAAGGGATAGCAAAAACCCAATTTAAGAATGTTTACCGGTAAAGAATATTTATTGACTGTATCCAGAACATAGTTATAAGAAACACCAGAGGTAATTATTCCTACTTTATTTTTATTGTTCTTCCTTACTACTTTGTTCAGTTGTGAGGTATTTCCTATTACTTCCAGCTGGTTCAGTTTTTTTATCAACTCCTGCCTCATTTTACGGGCAAAAGCTGGTGCGATAGTAAACCCTGGCTCTTCCTTTTTAAAGAATCCCTCTTTTTCTCCCGGTTTAATGGGCCCAAGCTCAACTATTCCTCTCATATGGGAAACGCGTGTAGTAGTGCGAATCATCACCGGTATCTTAAGCTGTTCTGAGATATTAATACCATATATCATAAAATCTTTCATTTCTTGAGGATTAGAAGGCTCTAAAACCGGGACCCCGGCCAGTTGTGCCATAATCCGGTTATCCTGTTCATTTTGAGAAGAATGCATTGAGGGGTCATCTGCAGAAAGAATTATCATTCCTCCCCGGACACCGGTATAAGCAGTACTCATAAAGGCATCTGCAGCAACATTTAATCCAACATGCTTCATAAAAACAAAAGAGCGCAGTCCGGCTGCTGCTGCAGCAGCAGATACTTCCAGGGCTACCTTTTCATTTACTGAGAATTCAAAATATACTCCCACTTGATGGGCAATTCTGGCTAATACATTACCTATCTCGGAAGAAGGAGTACCCGGATAGGTAGAAGCAAAAGATATTCCAGCCTCTAGCGCTCCTCTGACTGCTGCCTCATTCCCCAATAAAAATAGTTTTTCTCCCTGTTTTTTTTCATAAATATCCTGAACTTTCAAATTCTCACCCCTATTCTTATCTTATATTTAATTTTTTTCATATCATCATTTTCCATTATGTTAATATATATTGAAACCATATGATTTCCAATATTTAAGGTAACTTGAATTTATTTGCATTTTTTTCAGGAGGTTTAACCATACTCTTAGAAAAATTGTTTTCCTTATTATTTTAAAAAGAAAGTACGCCATTTTTTCAATGGTTAACGAATCAAAAATAAAAAAGGAATTTTTTGAATTGTAAATTGAATATTGGAAGTTATTGGATTGCTCCATAATTGTATTATACAGATTTTTAATTTTTAGATGGCAAACAAGTTTATTATAACATAGATAGGATTTTTTGTCCTGCAGATAATCAGAAAAAGCTGATTGAACCGAATAATATTCAATGAGGGGAAGCCATTTAAAATTATAATTCGATCGGAAAAAAGAGGTAATATTTCTTGATAAACAAGGCCATCAATAGTTTTCCTTAATAAAATTCTCAACTTCACCCCTGGTTCCTTGAAAAGGTTCCGGTTTAGCCAGTTTAATAGATGTTAGGGCTGCTGCAAATAAGAGAGAGTACTCAATATCTTTGTTTAATCTTTCAGAAAGGTAAGCCGAAAAACAGGTATCTCCTCTACCTGTTCTTCCAGATAAATTTTTTGGTTTTAGAGGATAATGGTGAAAGGAAAATCCATCATAAGCTATAACTTCACTATGGTGTGTAATGACAATCTCCCTGGCACCCAATTTATGAAGCGCTTTTGCCGCTTCCCTGGTATCTTTATGACCGGTTAAAAACTCGGCCTCTGCTGCATCAGTCTTTAGAAAGTCAATATATGGAAGGTATTTTTCTTTATCTCTCCAGGATTTGTAGATTAGGTTTCCTTTTTCCCCCACATTTCTTAAAAACCCCTGCACATCAACTGCTATTTTCCCCTTTCCAGCAAAGAATTCAAGTAAATCAGGCTGGTATTCTCCATAAATAAGGCTGGCAAAATGGGTAACCCTTGCTTTTAAATCATGGGGAATTTCCTCAATTAAAAAAGGGTCGGCAACAGAAAGAGCCGTACTTATCCTATTCTCACGACTTTCATCGAGATAGACATTTCTGATAGAAGTGGTCTTTTTAGAATTTATGAGAAATATATTTTTTGGGGAAGCATTCAATTTTTGAATAGCATCATAATCAGAACTACTCATTTTTGTTAATATTGCAACCCTGTTACCTAAAGTGGAGTAGACAGATGAAGAATAGAGAACAGCACCACCCACGTTTTTTTCTACATTTCCAGAATAGATATTTTCGTCTAAAGAAATGTGTCCGATAACAAAAAAATCATACATATTTCACCTTTATTAATGTATTCCTTTTTCTACGCTTTTCCTGTTTCTTCTCGTATTAACCAGTAAAAGATAGTTCTGCTACAAAATCAGCAGTCTTCCTTCCGGATTAAACCTCTGATAAAGAGCTTTTCTGATTTCCTGTTTTTCTCTATAGGCAGAAATATGATTATAATCGGCTTTCTCCCATGGTGGTGAAGTTAACAGTACCTGTTCAAATTCATCTAAAAGTCTGTCCTCAAACCTTCCCCTATAATCTTCCTTAACAAATTGTTTTAAAGCTTCCGGAAAATTATCCCAGGATTCCTGCTCATATCCGGGAGAAACAGGATAAAAAAGGCCATTATTCTCCTTTACCGCCTCCAAATCTCCATTCCCATCCCCTAACATTAGGATCTGCTCGTCGCGGTAATGGCCAGCCTTTTTTGCCATTGCAATATGATGTCCTTTGGACCCCATTTCCTGTCCGGCAATCATCTGCACATATTGTTCAATACCCTGTGCCTCCCAGTAATTAGCCAGATCGTCATAGGGTGTTTTTGATACCACTAAAATATCAGCAACCTCGTGCATAAGGGTAAGATTGTCTTTTACTCCCTCAAAGGGTGGAATTTTAGCTGAAATGTGTGGAAAAGTACGATTTACCGCCTCACTCCAGCCTAACAACTTGTACAGGGCAAAATTAGTGGAATATTTGTTGACATATTCTTCCAGACTGGGGTTACCTAAACCTCTCTTATTCTCTTTGGCAAATTGTATATAATCATCCAATGGTTTACTATCAGGTAAGGCAATACCTTTTTGTTTTAAAACTTCCTGTACATCTTTTCTCTTCTTTAAAGCTTTCAGGGTTAGTTGTATAGCTATAAAACGGTTACATCCGCGATCTACAGAAAAAAGGTTATAATATTCTGCAACTTCTCTAAAGTATGATTCAATACCCCATAACTGGTAGAACTCCATAAACTGGGGATGGAAGATGAGAATTTGTTTTCCATTCATATTATCAGTAATACAACCATCGGTATCGATGGCAATTAAAAAGTCTTTACTCCTTTTAAAGGTTCTTAACTGTTGTTCCGGGTCTTCCTTAATCTGTTGAGCAGTTAACCTTGGTAGTGCCATTTTTCTTCTCCTCTTTGTATAATTATTAGTAGATAATTAATATCCTTATCCCGTCCCGTCTGTTGAACCCACCAATCACTCATCACTCTTTACTTATCACTGTTCACTCATTACTATTTATCGTTTACTTATCACTGTTCACCAATCATTATTTATTATTCACTCATCACTTTTCACTTGTCACTTATTAAAACCCTGCCGGTGTATATTTTCCACATTTCGATGGTAGAAAAATATCTTTAAATCTGGCAAACTCAGGTAATGGTCCTCCTATTAAGGGTAAGGCCCATTTTACAAATCCATCACTTACATCACTCTTGTTTTCAGCAATCCATTCTTCCGGGAATTCTCGTTCTGCATTGGCAACTACCTCCAGGGGGACTTTATCATATTTTACCCTGTAAATGGTTCCCGGTTCTCTGATTATGGTTGCCATATAGCCATCCTGTTCCTCCAGCGCCATCCGAGCAGAATGAACTCCTACCTGGTAAGCCTCCTCACGGTCAACTTCTGACACATAAGCCAGTTCTCGCCGCTGTCGCGTACCTGGATTTTCTGCCCGGGCAATACCTGGTACCTTAAGCCGACTCTGTGCTCTTCCTTGCTCATCCTTTCTATCCAAGCCATTTAAATAATTGATTAGCAAATTGCCTGCGGTTGACCCGCTGGCACTGAACTGGGCATGACCAAAACTATCCTTTAACACAGATAAATCCCCTACATTTACTCCCTCTCCAACAACCACTATACAACGGCCGGATTCCTCCAATTTTTCATTAACTCTTTCCCTGATAAATTCTAAATTATATTGGCTATCCTCCTTAGAGAGAGCTTCAGGCAAGAACAATAATAAAGGCATATTGCGTTTCACATCCGCCAGGCGGGCTGCTGCGGGAATAAATCCAATTTTTCTACCCATAACGGTAATAACCAGAACCGGGTCACTGGTATAGCTCGCTTTATTCTCTTCATTCGCCTCTAAAATATTTATTGCTAAGTTTCTAGCCACACTACCATATCCCGGATTATGGTCACATATGGAAAAAGTACCATTTTCTTGCAAAGGACCTCCCACATCATTGTCAATGGTCTTTGGCATACCTATACAAACTAAATCTAAGCCATGTTCTCGAGCTATTCTGCTTACCTTAAAAGCGGTATCCATAGAGTCGTTTCCACCACAATAAAAAAAATAGCCGACATTATGTTTGTCAAATACTTCTACAATTCTCTCCAGGTCTTCCTCATTTTTTATCTTATAGCGACAGCTTCCCAGAGTCCCTGCTGAGGGAGTTTGGGATAATAATTCAATCTGATGACTGTCCTGAGCAGAGATATTCAGAAGCTGTTCTCTCAACACTCCTAAAATTCCCATTTTTGCGCCCAGTACCTGGCCGATTTGCTTTGATGCCAAAAGTACATCGATTGCTCCTTTGACAGTACTGTTAATTACAGAGGTAGGACCTCCTGACTGAGCAATAACAGCATTCTTCATATATAACGAAACCTCCTTATCAATTAATAATCTATATATGAATATAATAATTAAAACTAATGACTGTTTTATGTTCTATACGGACAAAGCAACAACTGATCTTAGATGGTATCAGTCTATCTTAGTTTGTACAAATATTTTCCACCATGCTCTATCCACAATTGTTCTTTTTCTCTAAAATTTTCTCTCTTAATGGTAGCAGGGTTTCGATAGCCCAGACCTACTTCATTGCACACACTTTCCGGAATGGCACTGGCTAAAGTGATTTTAAAATCACATCTCTCCTTACCATCATCAGGATTGTAAATACCTGAGCCACGAACATTGATAACATGTGCAGCAACATTACGAGAAGTATCAGGAAATTTATTTAAATAATCTAAAACATAGTCTTTACAATGATAACCTATATCTCTAATCCCCTTTTCCATATCCTTCTGAGAATGAAAATAGTGGATATGGGGGGCATAGATAATGATTTCCCCACCCTTAGCCATTACTCCTGGACTCTGTAGTTTATAAGAGCCTTTGCCTGCAGTCCAGAATTCATCATAACATAAATCCATTACCTGGACTGCCTGCTCCAGAGGCTGTTCGATATAAATAATATGAATCTTAGAGCTTGCCAGAGAAGCTGCCTGATATACCTCTTGAAATCCCTCATAATCCATTCCGATATATAGGCCATTGGGAATAACTTTGTTACCCTCTGCTTCCTGTAAGAGCATATTAAAAGCGAGAACAGGGGCTTTAAGTGCTTTAAAGATATAAGAAGAGCCCTCATTTATTACTCTGCGTGCCGGATTATCAATGGAACCAATGATATCAGGTATGCCCACCAATACTGCAGCCCAGTGTAGTAAATCAATGACCTCGGGTCCTGAAATACCGGGGAAGAATACCTTCAAACCGCCGGCATAACCAGCTGCTTCATGTGGAGAAGTGCCTATTAAAGCAATAATCAAATCATAATCCTCCAGAATAAGTCTGTTGACCACCACAGGTATAGATTGCTTTAACTGCCCTCTGGTTTGTTCTGATACAAAAGAGGAATCAATTTCACCTACCTGAATTAATTGTTCCGGTACATCAAATTGATGATTAAAATGATTTGTAAATATAATCCCATCTTTTGCTCCCAATTTAATCTTTATCTCCAGTTCACTCATTTTACGATGAGTGCCGCCAGCATTAAGGCTATCAAATTGCACCAAACCTTTCTTTTTGAGTTCCTGATAAATAACAGGTACCAGACGATCTGTAAAATCTACACGAGAGTAATCTGGATGAATTAGCAATACTTTCTTGACCTGTTTAAAATCTTTTAATCCCTCTTCCACTATCTCCTGTAATTGACCATCTGTTAATTCCCCCTGTAATTCCTCTATATACAACATATCATCTCTCCTTAATTCAGTGATGAGTGAAAAGTGATTAGTAATAAAAAAAGTAGGGTGTATTCACTTTTTTAAAAAATATATCAAACCATATATCAGTTTTTGTATAAATTTGAGATCTTCCATCAAACCATCTAATTTATCTGAATAATTTAATCTACCAGCAATGATTATTTGCGTTTCAAGCTCAGCTGATGATCCCAAAGCAAAATACAGAAATTGGATAAATTCTTTCTTTGAGTTTCTAGCAGCTCCTTCCGCTATATTAGAAGGAATAGAAATTGCAGCTCTTCTCATCTGGAGTGCTAAACCATAGCATTCATTTTTCGGGAAGGAATCAGTAATTTTATAAATATTGCAAACTAACTCAATACTTTTTTTCCAGGCTTCTAAATCCTTATGATTCTTTACTTCTTTTTTCACTGACTCATATTTTTCACTACTTGAAATATTTTTGCTACTCATTTCTCACCACTCGAAATTTATCACTTATTCTTAAATTACTCTTCACTTATCACTTATCACTTATCACTTATTATACTTCTTCCTCTGGTCTTCCAGGAAGCATCCACTGAGTATGAAATTCCCTCCATTTATTATCTTTGTTCACCATAATTTCAGGAACATCAGGATTTTTTAATTTGAAATAACCATGTGCTCCAAAATAATCTCTTTGGATAGCAGCTACCTGGGCAGAAACCATTACAGGACTACCTAGCTGTAAGATGTAATCAAAGGAATTATCCATAGCAGGAACGGGAACACCGGCTTGATGAGCAAATCCAATGAAGGCAGCCAATTTGTCCATACCATTTCTTACTACCTCTACAAATCGAGGTGCCGCCAATAGATTTATTAGATCAGGTGCTTCCTGATAAACTTTAGTAACTTCATCTAAAAACTGAGCCCTTATTATACAACCGGCACGCCATCCTTCTACAATGTTCTTTAAATTTAAATTAAATTTATACTCCTTTGACGCCGTCTGCAATAAGGCCATCCCCTGAGCATAGGAAGATAATTTAGCTAGATAAAGAGCATCATGTGCGATCTGAATAAATTGTTCTCTTTCTATTGCTCTGCTACCCCCTTGATAAGAAGGTAATACTCTGGATAATTCAATTCTCAAATCCTTATCCTGTGACATTTCCCGGGAGAATACTGCAGCAGTTATTGTAGGGATAGGAACCAGTAACTCTAAAGCACTCTGTACTGTCCAGGTACCGGTGCCCTTCATTCTGGTGATATCTGCTACCACATCAATCAGCGGGAAGCCTTCCTTTTTATCCTTCTCTTTCATGCTCTCAGCGGTAATCTCAATCAGATATGAACGTAAAACATCTTCTGGCCTATTCCAATTATGGAATATTTCAGAAATTTCTCCAGAATCTAGTCCAGTTACCTTTTTCAAAGTCCAGACACACTCACCAATCAATTGCATATCACCATATTCAATTCCATTATGTACCATTTTAACAAAATGACCGGCTCCATTTTGGCCAATATAGGAAACACATGGCTTATTATCTGCAGCCTTTGCCGATATCTTTTCAAATAGGTCTTTAACAAGTAGATATGCTTCCTGCTGGCCCCCCGGCATAATTGCAGGTCCCCTTAAAGCCCCTTCTTCGCCCCCGGAAATACCAGTCCCAATATAGAGAAATCCTTTTTCTGCCAGATATTTATTGCGCCTTATGGTATCTTTAAAGAAAGAATTTCCTCCATCAATGATTAAATCACCCTTATCCATCAAAGGAATCAGATGTTCTATAAAATCATCTACAGCTTCTCCTGCCTGTACTAATAATATTATCCTTCTTGGCCTTTCCAGTGAAGCCATAAATTCTTCTAAAGAATAGGTTGGGGTTATATTTTTCCCCTTAGCATTACTATTAGCAAAATCTTCAGTTCTAGCGGCTGTCCTATTATAAATAGATACGGAATAGCCTTTATCTTCCATATTCAATGTTAAATTCTGACCCATTACACCTAATCCAATTAAGCCAATCTTAGATTTTTCCATTTAGGTTCCCCCTTTTAAATGTTCATATTTTTCAGTTCTTTATTCGTACAAAAAATTTTAAAACACTCTCTCTAATAGCTATCACTACTCTCACTCTTCTCCCATCACTTAATATTCACTCATCACTTATCACTCATTACTTTCTTTATACCCCCGAAAAAGCACTAAACCCGCCATCAATGGGTAATACAATACCGGTAACAAAACTAGCAGTATCGGATACTAACCAGATACAGGCACCTATTAAATCTTCGGGATCTCCAAACTTACCCAGGGGAGTATGGGCAATAATCAATTTTCCCCTCTCTGTTAACTTCCCATCCTCTGTGGTAAGCAGGAAGCGGTTCTGATTAGTGAGAAAAAAACCCGGAGCGAGAGCATTTACCCTGATTTTGTCACTGTATTCCTGGGCAAAATGCACTGCCAGCCATTGTGTAAAATTACTGACTGCAGCCTTTGCTGCTGAATAGCCCGGAATACGAGTCAGAGGACGAAAGGCATTCATAGATGAGATATTAATGATGGTTCCCCCATTTTCATTTTTTACCATCTCTTTGCCAAATACCTGAGAAGGGAGAATTGCTCCACCAAAAAGATTAAGACCGATTACCTTCTCCAGCGCATCTAATGGTAAATCAAAGAATGATAACTCTTCAGAGGTAGTAGCCTCTTTTTTATTACCTCCAGCGGCATTAATCAATATATCTACCTGTTTAAAATCTTTAAATATTTCATCTTTACAGGCTCTTATCTTATCAATATTCATTACATCTAAATAGTATCCTTTGCCCTCTATACCCTCTTCAGCCATACTATCTATCAGTGGTTTTGTATCAACAATATCTGCGATCAAAACTCTGGCACCGCCATAACCTAATCCTCTGGCTATTACTGAACCAAGTATTCCCGCACCACCAGTGATAACTGCTGTTTTTCCTTTTAAACTAAATTTCTGTAATATATCTTTCATATTATTACCCCTCCTGCATTTCTTGAAAATTATTGTCCAAAACTAAAAATTCAATAAATCCAAATGACCTTTGATATGTTCTGAAACTGCCTGATAATGGGTGTTTTCATGAGTAAACAGAGTCTGGAATATTCGGTCTCTAAATCTATATCGTCCTTCTTCATCCTTTTCTCTTAAAATAGAACCATAAGTGATATGTATGAGTTGTCTGGCATTGTTATTGGAAAATAGGGTTACCAGTTCCTCATCCTTTAACCTATCTATATCCGGTATCCTCTTCAAATCAGTGGTGAGTTGATAAGAAAAGCGGTCTCTCTCAAAACAGGTTAAAGCAAAGTTATGAATTTCTCTATATAAATCCGGCTGACAAAGGGAGATAGTTTTTGCTGCCTCCAGCCAACTGGTTCCAGCAGTCTTAATATGGAAAAGATTACCAGTTTCACGGGCAAAAATTGGATACACTGAAAATTTGTCACTCCCGGAATGTAATGATAACTTATAGCCACCTATGTGTGAGACAATCTGGCAATGCAATTCTAATTCTCTCTTAAAAGTATTAATATCTCCAATATATTCGATGCCCTTTTCCCAATCTCCAATAAAATGAGGAGCTAAATTTTGGAAATTAACCCCCTGGTATTGCAACTCGGAGACAATCCAAAGATGTGCCAGAGGCGAGGTGGGACCAGGTGTTTCATCAATAGAGACTTCCAGCTCAAAGTCCTGCTTATTCTTTTCTTTTAAAAATTTATAAAATATTACTATATATTTGACTGCTTCACCAAATGTTAATACAATCTCTGCTAAGCTATCCTGTTCAAAGCTCAATTTTTGTTTTCCTATTTTAATTTCCCGACCTAGGTATTTTTTTTCTATCTTACGTCTCTCTGGCAATTCCTGGTATTTCAATCTTAGTTCATCTTTGCTATATTGACCTATATCGTTATTAATATAATCTGAAGGGTCTAAGGTATAGAGTGTAAATCCACAATTAATTGCTTCCTGAAGATTGTTTAAATCCTTGATATGGTCTGCATCAGAGCCAAAAGGTCCCTCATAACCCATCTCAAAACATCCCCAGATTGCATTATCCATCACTCTTTGCAAACTACTTTCTGTTCTGGTTATTTCCCTGGTCGATAATTGGGCTAAAACAGGAAAAATATTTTTCCCCTGAAAAGCCTGGATATGAGCCGGGGTGGCAATCCCAAGGCGATCCCCGGTACCAAAAGAAGGTTTAGAAAACCTTTTACTACAGGTAGGTTTTAAATAACTAAAAATATTTTGTAGTTTAACTAAATTAATATGGGTCAAAGGGCATAACTTGAATAAAAAATCCTGCTGATTAACCTCTACATTTTTTCCATCAAAGCACTCAAATTTAAATGGTTTTAGTTTTTCAGGATAACCTGCCGTTACTAAATATTTTTTTTGTTTGTCTTTGGTTACAAAATAATAACAATCATCAGCCATCTTTACTGAAAAAGGATAAATATCATATCTCA
This sequence comes from Candidatus Atribacteria bacterium, assembly GCA_029556475.1. Classification (GTDB taxonomy): domain Bacteria; phylum Atribacterota; class Phoenicimicrobiia; order Phoenicimicrobiales; family Stramentimicrobiaceae; genus Stramentimicrobium. The sequence continues at coordinate 12,690 of JAKQEP010000040.1, read as the reverse complement.
TAGAAAAAGTTTTTAAAAAAAGGTCTGTAATTCTTTCTTTCACTATTACCGTTCTCCCTAATTATAATATCTTTCTTCTAATCCTATTATCCCTTAAAAAAATGTAATCAATTATTCATGTTAAGTATTTTCAATTATTTTTCTCTACCATTAACCCTCAAGATACCGATTACAATGAATATTTATATATAGTATTTTATCACTTATTTTATACCGCAAAGCTAGCGATTAAATAGGAAATATATGCTTATCTATATGAAATAAGTATTAAAATATCATTATAATATTTCTATATGTACATATCCTTAGAGGTGTATGCTTTGAAAATCCCGTCTCCACTTGTTCAATGTCTTCCTCTCCTTGCATTTGAACAAAAGATGGTATAATTTATTTGTTGATTCACACTACCGAGACATCATAACCTTTCGTCCATATTCCTATATCGGACCAATCGCCTTTATCCCAAAAACTTAATTTTCGTTTTATCACTTTAATGTCAATGGCTTTAATGATTTCTTATGTGTTATTTCCCAATACTTAGCAGGAATAAAGATATACAAATGAATTATGATTAATATAACTATCAATCTAAAGATATTCCTAATGTAGATTATATTTTTGGATTTACTGAATTTTTGTTTTCAGGTGGCTCCTGACCCTCTTAGTAAAACTTTTCCACAAGAAGCGAGTAGTCAGAATGGCGTCATAATAGGTGGGATAAACTAATCTTGTTAGGATTAAATATATTTAAGCTACAGTTGAGATTCAAAATGTTTTCCCCTAAGTTGGTCCTTTTCATTGTGATGAATTTTTTCTCAACTAGTCATTTATAGCAATTGTCAAAAGTCTGGTATTTTATTGTTTTGTAAATATATTCGGTGTAATAGTAGAAGTAGTCGCATGCGTTTACAATCAAATTCTTTCAAGCTTTACTAAAGTATATTCACCAAAAAGCCCTAAGTACAAATTGCTATTGCTATCACCAGTAATAGAATGGGTATAATAAAGAGAGCCACTATAACCGAGCTGTGATACTAAGTTAAAATTCATCATATTGTATATAGAAATACGCCCATCCATTTCAGCAATATAAGCATATTTTTTACTAATCCACGTTTCAGCTGGGTATAACAAACCATTTATGGTCTTAAGATGTTTACCTTTTTTATCAAATATCTGTACACGATTGTTATCCCTATCTGTTACCCAAATACGCCCAATTTTATCAACACAAACACTATGCGGTATATTAAATTCTCCATCTAATTGACCCGGCCCACCCCATGAATTTATCAATTCACCTTCATTTGAAAATACATGGATAGCAGCATTTCCATACCCATCGGATGCATAAAGTTTTCCATCAGTTGCTTCAATAACTTTTGTAGGCTTATTAAAAGGTTTACCAAGATATTTTATTGTAAGATATGCTAAATAATTGTGTCCCAAAGAACTATCAAAACCTGTATCAGAACATTTCTTGTAATTGCCTAATACTTTAATACATTCGCCATCCTGATTAAAAAGTCTTGCTACATGGTATTTATCATCACTAAGCCAAATATTTTTATCTTTTGTTAGGCTAATTCCATGTGCTCGTCCAATATCCATTCCAACCCCAATATATTTGATGAAATTGCCGTTTAAATCAAATTTGGCAATTGGATATTTTGGGACACGGCAAGCAATATATACATTATCCTCATTATCACAGGCAACTCCAGAAATTATACAATTCGAAATTTCTTTAGGGAAACTCGCCCATTCTCGTATCATACGATATTTAAACTCACCACATTGTAAAATTACTTCACATTCTTTTATATTTCTGTGAGATGCTTTTGTTAGAGGCATCCATGCATACTTATTTGTTTCCATTCTATTACCTCCCCAAAAAAAATTATTCACACAATTCTAATTTACATATTCCAAGTTCAGTTAGCAATGAGCTAAAGTAAAGGTTACCAAAATTATCAACAGAAAGACTATGTGCAACATAAGGACTAGCGTAATATCCAATTTGAGATATTAACTTGTAATCCATATCGTATATAGATATTCGACCCTCACGTTCTGCAATAAAGACATTATTATTATTAGATACAACGTCCATTGGATATAAAAGATCGTTAATACATTTTAACAGAACTCCTTCAGTAGAAAAAACCTGAACCCTATCAAGTTCACTATCTGGAACCCAGACTCGGTTATTATTATCTACCCAAATACTATGTGGAATAGCAAATTTGCCAAGGTCTGTACCGATCCCGCCCCAACTATTTATATAATTACCTTTATTATCGAAGCAATGAACTGCAACATTACCATACCCATCTGAAGCAAATAGGTCACCTTCATTAGCTTCAACTATACGTGTAGGGCCATTAAAAGGTTCTCCAAGTCTCTTAATTGTATGCCAACGTAACCTTGTCTCAGCACATGTTTCATTAATGCCTGTATTTGAAGGGTGTTTGTATTGACCTAATACTTTAATAATTCTTCCTATTTGATCTATTTTAACTGCAACATGACATGATGTACTGGTTATCCAGATATCCATCTTACTATCCACGTATATACCATGTATATTTCCCAATTCTATGTCTAAGGTTAAATATTTTACAAAATTCCCATTTCTATCAAAAACTGCTACAGGGTATTTTTGTGCATTTGTTGTTGCGTATATATATCCATTATTATCACAAGTAATACAAACAAATCTTTTACCATATAAATCTTGCGGACGCTTTGCCCAGTTATGAATATAACGATAACAAAATTTTCCACACTTTATATATTCTTCACTCGTAAACTGATTGTCTTTATCTTTATTTAGACCTCTCCTGTCCAAATCTATAATTTTTTCATACATACTATAATTTACCTCTTTAGTAAATTTACACTTGTTTATAGATTATTGGGGAAGCAAAGGAGAATTATTACTAACCTTCGTTTCCCCAATAAACAAATAGAATAATTGTTATATATAATTGTTATATAACCAAACAAATAAAAATCGGAACCTCTATTCTCCCAAAATTTCATTAAGTAGGGGTTGCCTACTATTAAAAATCCTGAGTGATTCTTCTTTACCTATAAAACATGCAGTTGCAAATAGTTTCTCAAACATCAATTCTTGGAAATCAGGATTATTACTTATCGATGATAATGCTTCATTCCATGTTCTAATGATATCATCATTTACGCCACCAGTTAATGCAATAAAATGCCTTGTTGGAAATTCTGCATTATAACCCTGTTCTATAGCTGTCGGGATTTCAGGTGCTACTTTTGATCTTTCTGGATTTAATATACAAAGTACATTCCATTGACCATTTTCGACATATTCTTTTGCAGAACTCCAAACAAGAAAAGCTGCGTCAATGTGTTTTCCAAGCATGCTAGCTATTCGATCGGCCCCTCCACTTGAATCAACAAGACGGCATTGAATCCCCTCATTAACAAGCATCTTGCCCATTACCACTGTTGTAGCACCGAAAGCTACTGCAACAGTATACGTATCAGGTTCTTTGTCACAAGCTTCTTTTAAATCATCAAGATTTTTCCAACCAAGTTCAGATCTAGAAACAAGAACCTGTCCGTCGCTTTGTTCAACGATTCCAAGCAATGTCATGTCTTCTATCCCAAAATCAATTGTTCTTTGAGCAACATTTGTAAAAAATGCATCATTCATCATAAGGGCCATATAACCATCAGGTTTTGCTTCATGTACCAAACGTATAGCACTTGGAGTGTTAGAAATAACATTAACAATTACAGGCACCTTCCAAAGTTTACTTAACTCTTCGGCATATAATCTAGCAGAAATATCGCTATCTTGACCTACTGTTCCAGGAACAACCAGCTCTATCGTACGATTTGGGTAATTAACATTGGAACTTTCTGTTGCATTCACACTGATTAAGGAAAAAATCAACAAAATTATTATTAAAGTAATCTTTTTTTTCATTTAACTCCTCCATTTCATTATTTTTATTGTTTTCTTATATTTCAGTATTCTCAATAATAAACTAATTAATACCACTATAACTAATTTTCATTTAAACCACCTCCATTTCATTATTTTCTAACAGTAATGATTTTGAAAATAACATATATTACCGCATTTACTTTAAAAAACTTTTTGTTTTTTAATCTTAATAATTAAGGGGAGCGTTGCAACCAATATTGATAAGCATATTAAAACACAAAAAATAGGACTTTGAAAAAATTCCCAAAAAGTACGATTTTTGGCAACCATAAGCCCACGCCTTAAATTTATTTCAATTATTGGAGTTATAACATAGGCTATTAACAATGGGCCTAAAGGAATTTTAACTTTATTCATGAAAAAAGCTAATAATCCAATAAAAACACATAGCCAAATATCAAATATCAATTTAGTAGAACCAAATACACCAACTACACTTAACAAAATTATAATTGGTATTAATATATGTTCTGGTAACGATAGTGCTGAAATAAAATAATGTAACAATCCTTTAATAACTATCAGCATTGAAAAAGATGCAATCAATAAAAGTAAAAATATTGCATAAACTATATCGCCTTGATTTCTAAATAATGATGGCCCAGGAACAATACCATGAATAATCAAAGTAGCCAGAATCAAAGCTGTAGAACCATCACCAGGAATCCCTAATGTTAATAATGGAATATAGGCACCGCCAATCGTGGCATTATTAGATGTTTCGGAAGCAACTAAACCATCAATAATTCCTGTACCATATTTTTCAGGATATTTTGATTGATTTTTTGCAATAGAATACGCAACTAAATTAGAAATATGTGCACCTAACCCTGGTAAAACTCCTATAATTATTCCAATAATAGCAGATCGGATCATGTTGAAACTTTGTTGTGAGAACTCTTTCAAAGAAATTCCAAACCCTTTAATATTTCTTTTAGTATTTTGGATAGTTCGTTCAATTTCTAGGTCTTTTTCTGCAACTTCATAAAGAGCGCCAAATGCATAAAGTCCTATTGTTAAAGTTATCAATTGTATTCCTCCATCTAGATTTATAACTCCAAAAGTAAGCCTATTAGCATAATCTATTGGGGCTGTTCCAATAAGAGCAAGCGCCATCCCTAAAGCAGCAGAGCCAAGTCCTTTAAGAACACTATCTGATATTAGAGTTGAAATAATAGTAATTGAAAAAACACCAATGGCAAAGAATTCATAGTAACCAAATTTAAGACTAAAATTTGCTAGCCAGGGTGCTATTGATATTAAAGCAGCAAATCCTAACAAATTACCTAAAAAAGAATAGAATAAACTGATATTGATTGCCCGTTCTGCTTCTCCTCGTTTTGCCATTGGATGTCCATCAAAAGTTGTGCAAATATTAGCTGGAGTTCCAGGTATATTAATAAGTATTGCGGAAATTAAACCTCCTGTGCATCCGCCAACTTGTATTCCCATCAATAATGATATGGCATCTATAGATTTTAAAGTAAATGAAAGGGGTAGCATCACAACCAAGCACATATTAGTTGTAAGGCCAGGAACACATCCAAATAAAACTCCAAGGATTGTACCTCCAAATAATAACAATATACAACGCAAATTGGTAATTAAAGCCAAACCTTCGTTTAAATATTCCAACATCAATTTACCTTTCTAAATCTAAATATATTTAAGGCCATATATTTCCACGTGGAAGTAATATTAAAAAAATCTTTACAAATAAAAAATAAATCCCTGTTGTTATCGCTACAGATAAGAATAGAAAATAATAAATTATATTTTCTCTTTTATATTGTTTTCCCTTAGGAGTAAGTGTTAATATGATTCCAAATAGTAGCATTGAGCCAGATATAATAAATCCAAAGATTGGTAATAGATACACAAATAATACAGTTATTAAAAAGCAACATAGTATGTTCTTAATATTTTTCTTGGTTATTTGGCCAAAATTTAATTTTGTTGAATTCAAATTTTTTTGCTTTATTATTTCTACAATACCCTCTATCACCAACAATAATCCGATTACACTTAAAATTGATACAACTATAATTGGCAACAACCTTGAATCCATTGAGATATTAGTAATTTTAATTTTATTAATTTGAGTTGCTAGTAAAATTCCTATTAATAAAAAGAAGCTACCTGAAAATAATTTTTCATACTTTTGAAAAAGCATCAATAAACCTCATATATTTAGAAAAAATCCTAACTGTTCTTAGAAAAATCACCATCAGTTTCTCATTAGTTTTGTTTTTTCTAAATCTGTTTAGTTTTTCTTAAGAAAATATTATTTAAAATTATTTATATAGTTACATACAATATTATAATATTTATTTCTACCGTTTCATTAAATAAAAACCTATTAACAATCAAAACTCCATTACTATTTTGCACACCTGCTCGGGATGCTCTTTTATTAGTTTAAATGCTTTCTCAACATCCGTAAATGGGATAACATGCGAACATAGTTTTTGGGGGGTTAATTCCCCACTTTCAAATCCTTCAATTACCTCGGGAAAGCGATAATTGCTAAGCCTTGAGCCTCTTATATCTAATTCTTTTTTTGTGATAATTACTTGAGCTATTTTTGAAGGTTTGTCAATAAGTCCTAACGTCACTATTCTGCCAGCAGGACATGCAAGTAAAAGTGTTTCTGTAAATGATTCAGGTGAACAAACAGTATCAGCTATTACCATAGCTCCCTCTTTATTTGTCCAATCCATCACACTATCTAAAAGTTTTACTTTTTTTACATTAACTGTAAAATCCGCACCCATATCTTCTGCACGTGCAAGTCTTTCATCAAAAATATCTGTTATCATCACCGAAGCACCACGCGATTTTGCTACCTGCATTATGCATATTCCAATGGGACCGCTACCCATGACTAGCATTTTATCTCCTTTGCTAACATTTCCGCGATGATTTACTTGTACTCCTATAGAATAGGGTTCAACAAGGCAGGCAAACCTCGAATCTATTTTTGCTATATCCAGTGGATACACAAACTTTGCTGGAGTAGCAACATACTCTGCAAACCCTCCGTCCCGATGTACTCCCATTACCTCCAGATTAGCACACACATTATGACGACCTATTCTACATGCATAACAATGGCCACATGACCTTACCGGATCCACTGATACAACATCATTTAATTTTATAGTAGCTACATCCTTGCCTTTCTTTACTATTTTCCCGCCAAACTCATGGCCAATAAGACGAGGATAGGTAGCTAAAGAATTAGTTCCGTTGTATATCCCAATATCCGAACCACATATGCCTCCAGTTATCACTTTTATTAGAACTTCATCATCTTTGACATCAGATAAATTCACATCGGCAATATGCATTTCAAATGGGTTTTCAACAACTACCGCTCTCATCCAGATTTATTTCCTTCTTTCTTTTCTAAATGGAACTAATTTATTTTAGTGGTTTCTTTTAATTAAAATCATTGATTTTAAGTTCATTATACTGCTTTTTTATACTCGGGATTTAGAATATTTGAAGGATCTTTACCTGCAAAAAAATCACTAATGGTATCTATGGCCATTTTATATATTCGCCATAATGATTCATAAGTCTGGCTGGAAACATGTGGAGTAAGCACTACATTACCAAGTCCAATAAGTGGAGAATTCGGATTTAGTGGCTCATGCGCAAAAACATCTAAAGCAGCCCCGCTAATCTCTTTTTGCGTAAGTGCTTCATACAGTGCCTGTTCGTTAATTATATTTCCGCGGGATGTGTTAACAATGATCGCTGTTTTTTTCATTTGCACAAGTCTATTCATATTCACTAAATTATGTGTTTCCTTATTATAAGGAACATGAAGTGTTATTATATCTGCTCTTTCAAATACCTCGTCAATATCAGTTAGTCGAACATTTAGTTCCTTAGCTAGCTTAATATTTGGATAAGGATCGTAGGCAATTATTTCGCAATTAAAACCTGCCATAAAACGAGCAACCATCTGTCCAATGGCTCCAAAACCTATGATTCCCAGTACACTCCCAGCAGTCTCATGAGATACATTTTTTATCCAATTGCCAGAAGCAACACAAGCTTGATTTTCATTGAGACGTCGCTTGACTGCTAACATCAGTGTTATAGCCATCTCAGCCACACCTTTAGTGTTTGCACCTGGTGTACGGGCAATGGCAATACCTTTTTTTGAAGCGGCAACAAGATCCACAGCTTCATATCCGACCCCGAAACGTACCATTATCTTTATTGATTCATATACCTTAGAAAAAATACTCTCGTCATATGGCTGAATATCAATAATTGCAGCATCTGAATGCTGCATGGCCACAATAACATCCTCTTTATCATATGGGTTTTGAGGAATCCAATCATACTGTAAACCGAGTGAGTTAGCATATTTGGAAGCTTCTTCATTGAGATAATCAAATGCTAGCCCCCGTTCACCAAAAAACGATACAATCTTATACAAGTTAAAATCACTCCCATCGATCTACGAAATAATTATTAAAATTTGATTAATAATTGTTTTTGATTTTAACATAAATAATATATAAAATGCAAATATATTTAGATAAATAATTCTATTTTAGGATTATTATACTTGATAAAATTTTTATAATTGTATATTATATAATTAAATATATAGCTTTTTGTAATATTTTTATAATAATGGTATAAATTTAGTTTAGTACAAATAAATAATTATATTATTTTATTTATGTGGTAGGATAATTTTGGAAAACTATAAAAATATGTTTTCTCTTAAAAATAAGAATGCTCTCATTATAGGTGGAGCTGGTGGACTAGGCAAACCCATTGCGACTGCATTCGCACAAAATGGTGCAAATATAATCATTGCCGACCTTCGTATAGATCAAGCCAATGAAATTAAAGATAGCGTTGAATCAAATGGGAAAAAATTTCTTGCCATCAAAATAGATATTACAAATGAACAAAACACAGAGGATATGGCCGTTATTGCTCAAAAAACTTTCGGTAGGATAGATATCCTTGTAAATGCTGCGGGAATAAATATCCTTAAAAAAGCAGAAGAATACGATGCCAAGACTTGGGATCGAGTTATAAACATCAATCTTAAAGGTATCCATCTTACAACTAAGGCCATAGGAAAAATAATGATACAACAAAGATATGGTAGGATATTAAACATATCATCTGTGCGAAGCATTTTGGGCATGTCCCAAGACTACATTGCCTATTGTGCAAGTAAAGGTGGAGTGAATATGTATACAAAACAAATAGCGTGTGAATGGGCAAAATATGAAATCACATGCAATGCGATTGCACCTACTTTTACCCGGACTCCCATAAACGCTTTTCAGCTTGATGATCCCGAATTTTACAACAAGCTCATAAAGCGCATACCACTGGGCCGTATATGTACGGTAAAAGATATTGTAGCTGCTGCTTTATACCTTTGCAGTGATGCTGCATCTTTTGTCACTGGACAAATTTTAGGTATAGATGGGGGTATCACAATAATACAGTAAACAGGAGGCATCGTTTTGCTCTTAGGTTGTTGTACATCAATAGAAAATTATGACCTTGTTGCTACTAGCGGATATCAAAGTATTATTCTTCCTGCAACTGAAATTGTTGATATGAATAACAAAAACCTACAACGGGTAAAACAAATCATCGAAAATGGTCCATTAAAGTGTGAGACACTTAATAGTTTCTGTACACCTTCTTTGAAACTATGCGGTAATAATTATGACCCAGATGCTCTTGATACTTATTGTTTATATCTTGCGAAGAAGGCTTATTATCTTGGCATACATAACATCGGCATTGGTGCACCCAAATCGCGCTCTCTTGAAGATGGTTTTTCTAGGACTATTGGATATCAACAGATTAAGAAAAGTATTAGAATTATAAGTAACATTTTCAAGAAATATAATATTAATGTACTTTTAGAACCCGTCTGTTCCCTTGAATGTAACTTTATCACTACTACTGTGGAAGCACTTGCACTTATAAATGAACTAAGACTTGAAAATCTATTTCTGGTCTATGACCTATACCACGCACAGGCTGAGGGGGAAAGTATCATACCTTTATACAATGCTAGTGAGAAGATAAAAGTCGTACATATTGCTGAAAACATTAATAATGAACGTCGTTACTTAAGGTCAGATTATATTGAGAAACATAAACCTTTTGCTCGGGTACTCATTGAGATTAGCTATGATGGTGAGGTAGCTATTGAAGCTTTTGGTAAAATAAAAGATATATATCTGAAAGAAAGTATTAAAATACTCAAAAAACTTTTCTATTCTTCAATAAAATAAATATGCTCTCTAGTTTTACTTAATAAATCAAGGATATATAATGTAGAATCAAAATCTTGTTTATTGGAAAACAGGATTAACTTGAAAACTATTTTTTATAGCGTTAATTTCTGATAAATATGAATTTACTAATTAAATTTTTATAGGGATAGAAATATGGGAAGAAAAAAAGGACCACATGTTAATAAAGCTTTTGCATATATTCGAGATAGGATTATTTCTTATGAATTACTCCCCGGTGAGATTGTTTCAACGATCAATCTTTCAAAAGAACTCAATATGAGCCGTACACCTATCATGGAATCCATACTTCTTTTAAAGTCTGCGGGGCTCGTTGAAATCATAAATGATAATATGTGTGTCTCTCCTCTCGAACTTGGAGACATTATCGAAATATGCCAGGTACGTGTAGCAGTTGAATGCTCATCAATTAATATTATAATGGAAAATGGTGGATTACAACCATCTCAGCGACAGAAACTCAAAAAAATCTTTCATCAACTATCAAAAACACTCTCTTCCAGAAATTTTAAGGAACATTATTATTATGATGACTTGTTTCATACTACTATCGTCGAGTTTACGAAAAACAAGCGACTAATGAATATATCCGAGATGATGCGCCTTCAGATTCAACGCGCCCGTTGGCTAAATGTTGCTTTACCCAACAATCGAAGAGAAAAAGCACATAAAGAACATAAAAATATCTTGGATGCTATTTTAGATAATAATGAGGAAGCATGCATAAAAGCTATCAAAGATCATATATCAAAAAGCAAAGAAAATTTTATAAAAATTATCGAAGATCAAAATCTCCGTATAGCAATACTTAGTATTCAAAATATATATAAAAATATATATAAAGATGAAGTCAAGGAATAAATTATTTCGAAAACTGAATACTAAAATCATAAATGGATTTAAGAATATCCAAAGAATTACAAGACTATTCGATAGTTGACTAAATAAAAAGTGTATGCTCTCTATTAAGGGGATGCATTCTAAGTTAGTACTTGCTTTTTCTCTTGAACATATTCCTGATAATATTCGAAAGGGGTTCGATAACCCAATGCCTGATGCGGGAAGCCCTGGTTATCGTTATCGATCCACTTTTCTAATGCTCTTTGAAAATCAAAAGGATGATCCTAGTCATACGGCCAGATGAGGTCTTCCTTCAAAGTCCTAATTACTCTTTCAGTATTAGCATTGTCCTTTGGGATTGGACCAGCTGGTAAAAATCTGTTTGTTACTCAGTTCCAAACAGGCTTTCATATAAGAAAGAGATGTAGCTGACAACCGTTATCCGAGACTAGATAAAGAATTTCTGTTAGACTGTCTTTAGTTCTTTTGGGAAAACGCTTCTATACCGCTTCTTCTAAGGCAAACTGTCAGTCCCTGTTCTTGAACTGTAAGCTCGAGTGATAATCTATGATCTCCTTGGTGAACCAGTCCATTGAGATCACCAGCCAGGAGACTCACCTGGACCATGAAATCATCACCCGGGAGAAGGCCAGCATAGGCAATCTTGTCTTTTAGCTTTTTGGTATCAGTTATCCCATTTGGATATCTCTTCTCTTTCCTCTTATGGATGATAGCCAGTTTTAATTCTACCTTCCCTGTTGCCTCACATAAAAATGTACTTGAAAGCTATACGCTGCCTCAAGTAGAAATGTACTCGAGACTGCCTTGAGTTTTTCTATCCCTGGCAGTCTCTCTATCTCTATTTTGCTTTAAGCTATTCAATCTGTAAAGTTCATTCTGTAATCTGCTAATCTCTCTTTTCAGTTCTGCTGGATTTAGCTTATCATATAGTGTGGTTAATTTCACCTTAATTTCATCTTTAATATGTGGTGAAGATAGAACTCTGCGGTATGGGGTCTGCGCCACATCATACCGCTTTTTTATTCTACTTCCCATCCTCTCCTTATGTACTAATTTCCTCACCGGTTGAAAGTAATTCACATAGAGTCTGAGATTACTATAGAGTTGGTTTAATACTCTAAGTTCTTCTTCCGTATCATATCGTCCATAACCCACTGTCCTTCTTATTACCGACCAATTTTTCTGTTCAATAAAGCAGGAATCATTCTTACGGTATGGTCTTGCTCTGGTAAAGGTAATATGTTCTTTATCACAGTATCGAATGAGCTCATCATTGATAAACTCACTGCCATTGTCTGAATCAAAGCCCAAAATAGGAAAGGGTAATCTATCTCTAATCTCTCTTATTCCCTCAAATACCCACCTCTTAAGCCTTATTTGTAAATTTCAACCGAAAAGTGCACCATATTTCACTCCAAAAGTACACCACTAACTGTAAAAAAATTAACTCAATTTAAATCATCTTTTTCTTCCTCCTGTTTAGCTAGCCACTCTTTGGTTTCCTTCAGCCGGAAGGAG
>JAKQEP010000156.1 GCA_029556475.1 Candidatus Atribacteria bacterium | reverse complement strand
GCAGAGGCTGTAAACGAAATTGTTAATAGAAGAAAAACGGTCGCAAGTATTATACTTTTGTGAATTTTCATTATATTCTCCTCAATTTTTGATGGTTGATAACAATATATCAAACAATGATCAGCGTTACAATAATACATTAGTAGTATTTGTTGTATCTTTCTTAATAGATGGATTCCTAACTATCAGTAGTCCCATAACTAAGAAAATCATTTCGCCAAGTAACATTGATACTCGCATAAGTATTGAAATCAAAGCTGCATATGATGAAGCAATCATTTGAGTGTTTGTAATTAGATAAACCATTATTTGTTCTCTGATGCCTATACCGGATGGAATAAAAAAGATAATAAATCCAATAAGCCATGCCATTGAAAAAATAAATGTGTAGTTAATGACTTGGTAGTCAGTAAATAAGTTAAGTGAAACTGCAAAATAATATATAGCAATTCCATATCCTACCCAAATTAAGATATTTATTAACCAAGAAAATATATAATTAATAAATGGGATTGGTTGACGGTCAATTACTTTTCGAAAACTTCTACTCAGTTTGTTACCTACATGTCTTATCTTTCTTAATGTAAATATGATATATGGTATTATAAATAATAACAAAAAAAGTATTACTGTTAATATAATGGACAGGTTTTTTGACTGATATAAATATAAAATAAATATTTGAAGAGAACTAAATACAACGAGAATTATTTCTACAGCCGATATATAGTTTGAACTTCCATAACTTATTTGGTAATTTTTATAAAGCCATTCTCCTCTACTAATATAACCCCATACACCTCCAGGAATATATCTTGGTAAAAGTACTAAAGAATAATTTGATAAAACCTCTTTAAAAGGCAAATAATGGCCTATTCCAGTCATAAGGTTTTTCCAATTAATTATCTGTAAAAATCTGATAAATAATAAGACAATAAAAGCTAGTACAAAAGAGAATGAAAATTTGAGTTCTATCGTTTCATTACTTAATTCATATATCGTTTTACCTAGCTGATATAAAAAAATAATGCCACCAATTGTAAGCCCGAGGAAATAAAATATTTTCCGATTTTTTGATTTGCGATCTAAATTTTCATTTGTCATTATGATAAGTAAGCCGCACTGTTCTTTCTAATAAGCCAATTAAAATTAGGGACCCAACAAGAAAACTTTCTTAATATAGCAATAGGAAATATTATTAATAAAGCTCTCATAAAATTATTGTTTTTCGCATAATATTGAACCACTTCGATAGATAAGTCTTGGATATAAAAACCTCTAAAGACTTCTAGTAATTCTTTTTTTCGTTTAATCCTTTCATATAATTTATTTCCATTACCGATTTTTCTTAAAATATAATTTTCCATCTTTCTTGGAAGCCAATGAATAAATGGTAGTTTGTAATGAAATTCGAATGGAAAGGATTTATTAGGTCCACTAAAAAATATGACACCGTTCGGTTTTAATACCCTATACATCTCGTTAGCTAATGTAAAATCATCCGGAACATGCTCATACACCTGGGAACAAATAATAACATCGATCTTTTCATTTTTTATAGGCAAATTCATTCCATCAGCATTTATTAAGTTTATTTTATTTGTAGTGTTCTTATTAATCGAATTTCCTATTAACAACGCATCAAAATCGTATTCTATTCCAATAATCGATTTAAACATATCCGCCAATTCTTGTGTTATAGCTCCTGTAGAACAACCAATATCAAGGCAGATTGAATTTTCGAAGTCTAAATTTGCATAATTATTTAAAATAAATTTAATTTTACCGGCTTTTTCCCTTCTTTTTATAGAGTCCTTAATCTGTGGGAACATACGTGAAAAGCTGGTAGTTCTAATTTTGTGATTACTCTTATTAAACATTTTTCAACACATTTTCGAATATCTCTTTTAGTCGAAGTGCGCCCTGTTTATGACTTATAAAATTATTCCTTGCCCAATTCTCACTAAATATACTCATCGCTTTTAATTCATCAAGATCGTTTAACATATAGCATATTGCTTCTGATAATTCATCGGGGTTACTAGGAGCAACCAGTTTTCCTGCACTAGGCGGTACTACTTCTGGAATGCCGCCCACATTTGTACCAATTACTGGTGTTCCAGAAGCAAGCGATTCTACGACAACCATCCCTAATGCTTCCTCGAGGGACGGTAAAACAAGTAACCTGCTTTTTCTCAGTAACCTTGCAACTTCAGGGGTTGATAAACGAGGGATAAATTTTATTTTTCCGTTTAAACCTAAATATTCCGCTTGTTCCAAAAGTGCTTTTTCTTCTGGCCCAGACCCAACAATAATTAGTGTATATTCGGGAAATTGTGATGCTACCTTTTGATAAGCCTTAATTAATATATCTGGCCCTTTCCGTTTTATGAGTGACCCGATAAAAACAATGAATGGCTCTCGGTCTTCCCATGGCCCTGAATGAAAGCATTCAAAATCTAATGGGGGAGGAATATATTCAAATTTTTCTTTTGGTATTCCTAAGTCAATTGTTGTTTGGAGTAAATGTTTGCTCATTGTAGTGATTTTTCTACATTTTGAGAGAGTTAACCGAGTAAATTCTTTCCCACAGGGGTATTTAGGTATTCTATAAATATCACTACCTCTAACTGTTGCCACAATTGGTTTATGATGAAAACGTTCGCTCAAAACAGCAGCTGCAGCTGAAATTGTAAATTGAGTATGAACTAAATCATGAGATGGAGCTAGCCTTAGCACTGCGATTGTTTGTGCTAATAAGAGGAACGGAAATAACATCCTAGTCCATTTCTTTCTTTCCCACGCAGCCGGAAGACCTCCACCAATATCATGCAGAACCTCAAGGCTATCCGGCCAAAAATATCGTGGCCGATAAACTTTTATACCCTCCATCTCTTCCCATGTATGACATCTGGGACCATGCTGGCTGATAACAGTTATATCAACGCCTAAATTTTTCAATGCTTTCATTGTTTCATAAACTATTGGGCCGCGGCTATCATTGGACCACCGGGGGAACAGGGTGGTCACTTCCAATACCTTCATAAATTAACTCTCCATAAATCAACTGAGTGCATTATAATCGTTTTTGTACACTCTCTGATACTCTTACAGAATATAAGTATCCATGACCTTAAGGATCTTCTATTCAAGAAAGCGGATTGGATCTAATAATTATTCGTCTAGTATCTATAGGGGATTTCTCGAACCTCCTTATTCAATTATCCAGATGCTTACGCCGCCGGCTGAATAGAGCTGCTTGAGGCTGGCGCAACCTTGCAAAGCTGTGGCTTGCAGGCTACCCTTACCTTCGTGTAAATAAACATATTGCAGATTAGCCTCCTGCACTAAAGCCCAAAATTCTTCAGAGCAGGTTTGTAAACGAGCAGCTCGCTCTGCCCAAGCGCTCATTTGAGCTGTAAAGGCCTTATCACCTCCAAATGAATAAAAAATTGTTGGTGCCAGGCTCCATCTCCCTGTTGATGGCAAAATCCATCCTCCGCCATCCACGCCACGGTAAAGTTCGTAGCCCCATGGCGTGGTGTTGATAAAAAACCGTGCATCTTCAGGCGTATGCGCTTCAATCCAATCAAGAGCCATCTGATCAGTTTTAGTTGCCAGCACTGTTTCCGGATTTACAGCATTAATATTTAGAGATGCCCCAAAAACGGATATCGATACGCCTATCAACGGGATTATTAACGTTGAGATCCTCTTTTTATTAATAAACTTCTCCGATGCTAGGACAATTGTGAAAGCTGACGTGATTGTGATGGGAATAAAC
This sequence comes from Candidatus Atribacteria bacterium, assembly GCA_029556475.1. GTDB lineage: Bacteria > Atribacterota > Phoenicimicrobiia > Phoenicimicrobiales > Stramentimicrobiaceae > Stramentimicrobium. The sequence goes on along the minus strand of JAKQEP010000156.1, from coordinate 792 downwards.
GCGACCAACGCATAATAATCATATCTGAAATTCAATAGGCGAAGTCCTGTTGGGAGGGATAAGAAAAGAACGATTACAACCCAACCAAAGAGGTAAAACCTCTTTGGTTTGAAAGAAAACCACAATAACCCAACAATACCAAGACCAATTAAGATGTAACCACTGATCGGACCAACCAAATAGGAAAGATATTCCCATGACCCTTCCAGAGCTCCGGACTCCATCATACGAAGCACTGGCCTGGAAGTCGCATTTGAGTAGACAAAAATTCGATAATACCAACGTGATGTAAGGACCAGACCTATGAAAGTTGAAATCGCAATACTAGCAATCGGTTTCCAGTCTATTGATTTAAACCTGATTGATTCTATGAGCCATTGCAAACATACTAATGCAAGGAATAAGGCGAATAAAGAAGCCGCAAAGTAATGGCTTAGCAAGGTGCCGGCGGTAAGGAGGGTTAAACCCGCCATTTGCCACCAGTGTTCATGGCGTTCCTTCACCTGCATTACTTCCGCCATTGCCACCGGCAATATCATTACCCCCATCAAGAGAGTATAGCGGCCCCAAGTCAGGTAGTAACCCGGCATTTTGGTCGCGAAGGTGACAAAAAATGCTGCCAACACCCCAACCCGCCAATTTTTGCTCATCGCTTTAGCCAGCGCATAAACTGAGATGCCAACGCAGGCATTGATCACTTGCCCCAGCATCAAAACAGCTTGTTCTGGAGGTAGACCGCTCAATACTGAGAAAAACGCAGTAACAGCGTGGAAGGCAAAGTGATAGTAAAAA
>JAKQEP010000149.1 GCA_029556475.1 Candidatus Atribacteria bacterium | reverse complement strand
AATTTATGAATTGCCTGATGGTTAAAGGCAAAAAAAGTATCGCTGAAAAAATTGTGTACGGAGCTTTTGATATTATAGCTGCGAAGACGAAAGAAGATCCCCTTGTTGTGTTCAAAACCGCTTTGGATAATGTTCGCCCTTTAGTTAAAGTTGTTTCCCGACGCGTAGGAGGAGCAACCTATCAAATTCCTCTTGAGGTAAATGAAAAAAACGGTAAGGCATTAGCTTTCCGCTGGATTATTGCCAATGCGCGTGCAAGAAGTGAAAAGACAATGACCGAAAAACTTGCCGCCGAACTCCTTGCCGCCTATAAAAAAGAAGGTGCTTCCATTAAGAAAAGAGAAGATACCCATAAAATGGCTGAAGCAAACAAAGCATTTGCTCATCTCAGATGGTAAACTCTTTCTAAAAGTATTGAAATGTTAAATGCCTTTACTTATCTGATGATAGTAAGGGCATTTTCTTTTATATCATTTAGCTGCTTCTAATTTTGCTGAACAGAATTTTTTTTATTCCTTTTAACTACTTATACAACATTTTTATTTAAAAGCCATAAATAATGATTATATCGTCCTGTTATAAAAAAATCAGGAGGGATAATATCGGACGACGAAAGGAATGTCTTGTTGTTCAGATATTGGAAAAAATTGAGCTTGCAATAGAACCTTTACCCGATGGTTTCGTAGTTAGCAAACATATAATAGACGCAGCTTTTTCCGGGATGAAATTAAAAAGACAGAAGTTATGCTTCTATCATTATCTTGATTTACTAAATTACTTTGTAGCTTATGTCTAACTGCCTGTTGCTTAATCACTTATTTAACGCTCCCGTAACGCTGCCGTAACACTTCCGTAACACTTCCTTAACGGCCGTTAGGGAATCGTTAAAGAAGTGTTAAAGCTGTCTAAAAGAATCAACTTGGCAGGAAATAATACGCTGTCTAAAAACAGGTAAAGGTCTCACAAATAGCAAGCTAAGTTATTGCAACCTGAAGTAAATTTTGAATTTGGGACACGATAAATTATGAATATGAAATAGGGAACAAAGGATAAGGCAAAGTCATTCTTCACTACTTACTTTTTTCTACTAACATTGTTTCCCTTAAAGTATAACAGCTATACCCCATAGATATCTCCGGACTACTGTTATTGCAGGGATCAACATCAGACAGGAAAATATTTATGCATTTTCAATATGAAAACTATATTATTGCTCTAAGTAGCATTGCTTACCCATTGCCTACCCAATACGGATGGCATCCGTAATGGGTAGGCAATGGGTAGGCAATTCTACTAAGGAAGAAAAGAAAAAAACACAATTGATTGTAATAAAAACAGATATAAGGTTAAACTCTGATCAAACCCTTTCAACCATCTACACTATCTCAGTCCTCTCAACTCTCTAAACCTGAAATTATAAAAAACTGAAAACCATTTTAATTCTGTTTATCCCGGTTCTATTATCCTGCTATCTATTTTCTCAACAGGGGCAGGAACTGCAATTCGTAATTATTTTTGAGGTGATTGCCGCTAAAATCGGTTGTTTCGGAAGTTATTATCAGCAGATGGCTTTTATAATTATCCAGTTCCTTTGAGGGCTGAAAGCGATGAATGCATCCCGTTTCCGATAAATGTTTAAGAGATATTTCCTGATTTCCGCAGAGCAATTTAACCTGGATATTAGCTTTAGGAATAATTTCACTGAAATGGATTTCCAGAATAGGCAAAAGTGTGTTTACCGAAGCACCGTTTCGGGGATTTGTAAAAGTGATTTTAGGAGCCAAAGTATCGGCAACGGGTCTAACTTTAAATTTAGTTTCCAGTTTATCACTGAGGTTATCTTTTTTATCTTTAACTCCGGTTAAGGTTAAGGTATATTCTGTGCTGTCCATTTT
>JAKQEP010000132.1 GCA_029556475.1 Candidatus Atribacteria bacterium | reverse complement strand
CTCAGTACCGCCCTTTGCGATATCCTTATATGATTTTAAAGTTGCCATACCCTTACGGCTTTGTACTGCAACAAGTGCAGCAGTTAATGTTGTTTTACCATGATCAACATGACCAATAGTCCCAATATTAACATGCGGCTTGGAGCGGACAAACTTTTCTTTAGCCATTTTGTTTTTTCCTCCTTAAAAGGCAAACTTTTAGTTTTTATAGTTTTATATTTTATATGATATTTTCTTTATAATATTTTCAGGGACAACTTCATAATAAGCAAATTGCATAACATAAATAGCCCTGCCCTGTGTTATTGATCTTAGGTTAGTTGCATAACCAAAAACTTCCTGTAAGGGAACATGGGCTAAAATTATCTTGCCTTTAATATTCTTTTTTTCCTGAATTCCTAATATTTTAGCTCTACGTGAATTCAAGTCGCCAATTATAGAGCCTAAGTATTCTTCAGGAGTTCTAATCTCTATTTCGACAATTGGTTCTAAAAGCACTGGACTGGCTTTTTTTAATCCTTCTTTTAAAGCTTTAGAGGCAGCAATTTTAAAAGCCAATTCAGAAGAGTCCACTGGATGGAAAGAACCATTAACCACAGATACTTTAATATTGGTAACAGGGTAACTGGCCAATACACCACATAACATTGCTTCCTGTATCCCTTGTTTTACAGCCGGCATATATTCCTTTGGAATAGTTCCTCCTACTGTTCGGTCAATAAATTCAAAGTTACCTTCTTTAAATGGTTCAATTTCAATAATTACATCACCATACTGACCTCTTCCGCCACTCTGTCTTATGAATTTGCCCTGGGCTGTTGCTTTCTTCGTAATTGTTTCTTTAAAAGCTACTTGTGGTTTGCCTACATTCCCATCAAGTCTATATTCTCTTAATAACCGGTCAACAATAATTTCTAAATGTAGTTCTCCCATACCGGAAATTATGGTTTGGCCGGTATCTTTATTGACTGAATGTTTGAAAGTCGGGTCTTCTTCAGCAATCTTCTCTAAAGCGATAGCCATTTTATCTCTATCCGTAAAACTTTTCGGTTCAATGGCAATAGATATAACAGGCTCGGGGAATTTAATTTTTTCCAATATAATGGGATTGTTTTCATCACATAAAGTATCACCAGTTCCAGATTTCTTAAGACCAATAATAGCTCCTAAGTTTCCAGCAGTAATTTCTTTAACCTGCTCTTTATGGTCGGCATGAATCTTAACTAATCTGTTTATTCTTTCTTTAACATCCTGGGTAGAATTGTAGACATAGCAGCCTTCTTTTATTATGCCAGAATACACCCGAATAAAACATAATCTCCCAAAAAAAGGGTCAGTCATTACTTTAAAAACTAAAACAGACAAAGGTTCATTGACATCTGTTTCCCTTATAATCTCTTTACCTGTTTTTGGATTCTCTCCTTTAATTGGTAGCACTTCCATAGGCGAGGGAAGATAACTGTTTACAGCGTCTAAAAGAAACTGTATCCCCTTGTTTTTTAGAGCAGAGCCACATAGGACTGGGACTACTTTATTCTTTATAGTAAGTCTTCTTATGGTTTGATGTATCTTTTCCTCGCTAATTTCATTTCCATCCAAATAGTCTTCCATAAATTTTTCATCTTCTTCAGATAAAATATCCATTAAATTTTTTTGTGCTTTTTCAGCTTCTTTTTTATATTTATCCGGAATTTCTTCAATGCAATAATTAGTTCCTAAAGAGTCCAGTGTATAGGAATAAGCTTTCATCTTAATAATATCAATAATTCCTTGAAAATTGCTTTCACTTCCCCATGGAATCTGTGTAATCAATGGTATGGTGGCAAATTTTTCTCTGATCATTTTAATTGTTCCATAATAATCTGCACCAATGCGATCCATTTTGTTAACAAAAGCAATTCTAGGTACTTGATATCGGTCGGCTTGATGCCAAACCGTTTCGGTCTGTGGTTCTACTCCAGCTACAGCACAGAAAACTACTATTGCTCCATCTAAAACTCTGAGAGAGCGCTCAACTTCAACTGTGAAGTCTACATGCCCTGGTGTATCAATAGTATTTATTTGAAAACCTTTCCAGAAAGAGGTTGTAACTGCAGAACTAATGGTAATCCCTCTTTCTCTTTCTTGGGGCATCCAATCCATAGTTGCTGTTCCTTCATGCACTTCACCCATTTTATGTACTCTGCCAGTATAATATAAAATCCTTTCTGTAACGGTTGTTTTACCGGCATCAATGTGTGCCATAATACCAATATTTCTAACTTGTTGTAAACTATTGGAGTTTAACATTGAATGTCTTTTCTCTATATCTTTTTTTATAAATTTTTCAAAATTAATAGATTGTTTTTTTTCTTTAATACTCATAATAAAAAAAATATATTACCAACGATAATGTGCAAAAGCTTTATTCGCTTCTGCCATTTTATGTGTATCCTCTTTTTTCTTTACAGAAGCACCTGCTCCTTGTGAAGCTTCAATTAATTCAGCTGCTAGCTTTTCTGAAAAAGGCTTTCCAGTTTTACTTCTACTGAAATTTATAATCCATCTCATAGCTAGTGTAACTCTTCTTTCGGGAGAAACTTCAATAGGTACCTGGTAACTTGCCCCGCCAACTCTTCTGGACTTCACCTCTAAAATTGGCATTACATTTTCCATAGCTTGGTTAAAAACTGTTAATGAATCCTTTTTTGTCTTTTCTTTTACAATGTCCATTGCATCATAAAAAATATTGCGTGCAATATTTTTTTTACCATCCCACATAATATGATTAATAAACTTACTTACTCTCTTATCTTGAAAAACGGGATCTTCATTTATTTCGCGTTTAATTGCTTTTCTTTTTCTGGACATTACTATCCACCTCTATTAAGCTAAATTTTAAAATTTTTTATTATCCCTTATTAAATATATTACTAAAATTTCTATTACTTTTTCGGCCTATCAGTACCATATCTAGAGCGGCTTTGTTTCCTACCCTCAACACCAGTTGCATCCATAACTCCACGCACTATATGATACCTAACTCCAGGTAAATCTTTTACCCTGCCACCTCTAATCAATACAATAGAATGCTCTTGCAAGCTATGACCAATCCCGGGGATATAGGCTGTAACTTCCATATTATTAGTCAATCTTACTCTGGCAACTTTTCTCAAAGCAGAGTTTGGTTTTTTGGGTGTAATAGTCCATACTCTAGTGCATACCCCTCGTTTTAATGGGGAACCTTTTAAAGCTGGGGTTCCGGATTTTTTTATAACTTTTTTTCTTCCCTTTTTTACTAACTGATTAATCGTTGGCATTTTTATTCCACCTTTTTAAAGTAATTGCCAGTCAAAATACTTAAACATTTTAGCAACATCATTTAATGATGTCAATAATAATTAATTAAATATTTTAATATGGCGATAAATTTTATTTAATTTTGATTTTCTTCATTAAGATTCTCTTGATTATTTATAATATTGTTCTCCTGTTTAACCACAATATTTTCTTCTATACTCTCTTTGATGTCTTCTGACTCTAACTCTTTTTCGTATTGAGAAGTTATTTCAACTTCTCTATATTTTGGTAAACCAGTCCCCGCTGGTATCATATTTCCTATAATGACATTTTCTTTTAATCCACAAAGATAATCTACTTTTCCCTTGATTGATGCATTTGTTAAAACGTGTGTTGTCCTTTGAAAAGATGCGCCGGATAAAAAACTTTCGGTTGATAAGGATGCCTGAGTTATCCCCTGAATAATAGGCATTCCTACTGCGGGCAACTTTATTCTTTTCATAAAACCAATATTTTCCATTAACAATATCGGTTCTTGCAAGCTCTGTTCGGTTCTATATTTCACCAATTCAATATTTTGTTGGAAAAATATATTGGCATTATTTTTTGTGATTCTCTCACCAGCAGATAATAGTGTTACACCACTATTACTATCAATGATATCCTGTGCAATTATTTTACCGATAAGATTATGATAGATATAGTCTAAGGTTCTTCCTTCTAAGGAAAAGAAATGACCGCCTTCTAAAGGAATATCGCTAATCCCCGCAGAATATGCTTTTCTGATAATATTTTTACTAATAAGTTGTCCCATGTCTGCAATAACATTTCCAGTTTTAGAATCTCTTAATTCTTCCCCTAATTTTTTCCCTATAACATCTTCTTTGATAAGGTTTAACAAATTTTCCTTAATATTAATCTCTTTAATATCGCTCCAGACTAATATTTCTTTACACTGATGTTCTAATAGTTTCTCTATATCATTTTCATTTAAAATGGTATTGGCATAAACTATAACATTTTGTTCATCACGGTCTTTTATATCCTGTGCTATCATTTTCCCTAAAACTTTTATTTTAATATCTGGGTTAAAGATCCTTATTCTATTGGTACCGTTTTTCATCAATTCAAGAGCGGTTTCTTTAGTTATTTTACTGCCTATTAATTTTTGTAAATTATCAGATTCATTATGGTTTGTATTCAAAATATTTAAGGAATTTTTGGAAATATCATCGATAAAAATATGGTCCTTTATCCGCTCAATAAAATTTATTTCGCCCTGGATAATATTATCCAGGTTTCCGCTTTCATCCAATATATCAAAGCTTTGACAATCAGAATTTTCAATTTTTTTAATAATATTTTCATCTATTATGGTGTTTTTATCAATGATACTTTCACTCTTACTTCCGGTTAAACAATTAACTAAAGTTTTATTGAGCAGCAATTCCCTGTTTTTATTACGAATTTCTTCATTTTCCTGGGCTACTTTTTTATTAGCCTGTTCAAAATCCGAAACATATACCAATTCTCCTGAAAGCAAATCTGAATCTCGTGAAGATCTGATATATATTTTATTTAAACGTGCAATCTGTCTGACTATTACCTCAATATGCTTATCATTAATAGTGACCCCCTGGGAACGATAAACTTCTTGAACTTGCTCTAAAAGATACTTTTGAACCGCCTTAATACCCTGAATTCTCAGAATATCGTCTGGATCAATAAAACCAGTGGTCAACTTTTGACCAGCATTGATTTTTTGCCCTTCTTCAACAATAATTCTTAATTCCTTGGGAATAGAATAAATCTTCTTTTTAACTTCCTTATTTTTACCAGATAATATTTCGGTTTCAGGTTTAATAATAACATCTTTCCTAAATGCCTCTGGCTCATCTTTAATTTGATCCACAAACCCATTTATTTCACTTATTATTGCTTGCTTTTTAGGTTTTCTTACTTCAAAAAGTTGCTCTACTCTGGGTAATCCAAGAGTTATATCTTCACCGGTAATCTTTATGCCACCAGTATGGAAGGTCCTCAAAGTCAACTGGGTTCCCGGTTCACCTATAGATTGGGCAGCTATGGTACCAACTGCTTCTCCAATAGTTACCAGCTTGCCGGTTGCTAAATCTTTTCCATAACATTTTACACAGATACCTTGTTTTGAAGCGCAGGTTAGGGGTGAACGTATCATAACTTCTTTAATACCTAAATCACTGATTTTTTTAGCTATTTTTTCATCTATAATTTCTCCTCTGAGTACAATAGTTTCACCGCTTTCACTATCTACAATATCTTCCTGTGCTATCCTTCCAACTATTCTTTCCTCTAATTTCTCAATGATATTTCCATCCTCTTGAATATCTGAAACGAAGACACCATCATTTGTACCACAATCCTCTTCAGTAATAATTACATCCTGGGCAACATCGATTAATCTTCTGGTTAAGTAACCTGACTTTGATGTTCTAAGAGCTGTATCGGCTAAACCCTTTCTTGCGCCATGTGTAGATATAAAATATTCCAGACAAGACAATCCTTCCCTAAAATTAGAACGAATTGGAAATTCTATAATTTTACCGGAAGGATCAGCCATTAAACCCCTCATACCCGCTAGCTGACCAATTTGCCTTCTGCTTCCTCGGGCACCCGAATCAGCCATCATATAAAGTGGATTAAAGCTCCTTAAATGGCTTAAAATAGCGGTAACAACTTTATCTGCAGCATTGGTCCAGGCATTTATAATTTTTTCGACTCTTTCTTCTTCCATAATCAAACCGTAATTGAACTGTTCCTTAATTTTAGCAACATCTTTTTCGGCATCTTCCAATATTTTTTCTTTTTCAGATGGAATCTCTAAATCAATAATTCCGATAGTTATGCCTGATTTAGTAGCAAATTTGAACCCTAATTCTTTTACATCATCCAAACACTTTACAGTGACCTCCTGACCATATTGCCGATAAAGATAAGAAATAATTCGTGCCAGCGCTTTTTTATTGATGGTTAAGTCAACAAATTTCATATCTTCAGGTAGAACCTGGTTAAAAATAACGCGACCTACAGTGGTATCTTCAATCTTATCATTAACCCTTACTCTTACACTGGCATGAATATCAACATGTCCTTCTTCCTGTGCTCTTATAGCTTCTTCAGGATTGGCAAATATTTTACCCTCACCTTTTCTCCCTTTTTCTTTCATAGTTAAGTAGTAACACCCTAAAATGATATCCTGTGATGGCAAAGCAATAGGAATACCATTAGCTGGTGATAACACATTATTTGTAGCTAGCATCAGTATTTCAGCTTCGGTTTGTGCCTCTGTAGATAAAGGAACATGTACAGCCATTTGATCACCATCAAAATCAGCGTTAAAGGCAGGACATGCCAAAGGATGTAGCTGTATAGCATTTCCTTCTACCAATACCGGTTTAAAAACTTGAATCCCCAGCCTGTGCAATGTTGGGGCTCTATTTAATAATACAGGATGTTCCTCGACTATTTCTTGTAATATATTCCAAATTTCTGGTGATTCCTGTTCAATTAATTTCTTAGCTGTTTTAATATTATGTGCTAATTTTCTTTTAACCAGGTGATGCATTACAAATGGTTTAAAAAGCTCTAAAGCCATTTTTTTTGGTAATCCACACTGATTTAATTTCAATTTTGGACCAACTACAATCACCGAGCGACCAGAATAGTCAACTCTTTTACCTAAAAGGTTTTGTCTGAATCTTCCCTTCTTTCCTTCTAATAGGTCACTTAGAGATTTTAGTGGACGATTCCCTGCTCCCAGTACTGCATGACCCCTTCTTCCATTATTAATCAGAGCATCAACTGCCTCTTGCAACATCCTTTTTTCATTTTTAACAATAATATCCGGTGCACTCAATTCCAATAATCTTTTTAAGCGATTATTTCGATTAATTACCCTACGATAAAGATCGTTTAAATCAGAAGTGGCAAATCTGCCCCCCTCTAACTGCACCATAGGCCGCAAATCTGGAGGGATCACAGGTAATACATCCAACACCATCCATTCCGGTTTCCCGTGGCTTTTTCTAAAAGCTTCAATAATTTGTAATCTTTTAATAATTTTTTTGGCTTTTTGGCCAGAGGAGTGTTTCAACTCCTCCCTCAACTCCAAATTTAAAGAATCTAAATCAACACCTTTTAATAAATTTTTAATAGCTCCGGCACCAATTTCTGCTCTAAAGTTAGAATCATAATGTGAATATAGTCTATTTTCTAATTCTAAAATTATATCTCCAACTTTATGGCTGGTATTCCCGGGATTAATTATTACATAACAGGAATCTTCAATGGTACGTTTAGCCATAGTAGTTCTTTTAGATAAACCTGGTTCTTGCTCCAAGAGATGAGATAATCTTCCCTCAGTTATCAATCCATCTATTTCTAAAATCTTATAAGTAACGGTTTGGTCTTGGTCAATAATTTTATCAGGGGAGATCTTTTCTGATATTTGCTCTTCATCATCTTCCTTTTCTTCTAATTTTTCCTCAGTTTCTTTCACCTCCATAGTTTCTTCATCTGAACCATATTCTCCATCTGATGGTGTGAAAGCTTCATAGGGTAAATTCTGTTCGACAGTAAAGAATAGTTTTCCAAATTGTGATTGGAGCTCTTCCAGTCTTTCAGCAGTTATTATATCTCCTACCTTATGTGGAAATACTTTTATTTGATTAACTCTGTATAGTAATTCAGCATCAAAATCAGAATTATAAGTTTTATGAATTCTATATTCAGTTTCTGTAATAATCCTACTTTCAAAATAATCGTCAGCAGGATGATTTTCTGCACTACCATCCATTTCTTTAATCTCGTATAATTGTTCTCTTTTACGATCCGGTGCAAAATAAAGAATCTTTTCTAAATTTCTTGGAGAAATATTCAGCAATAAAGAAAGTGGACTAGGAATGCCTTTAAAATACCAGACATGCGAAACCGGACAGGCCAATTCTATATGCCCCATTCTCTCACGTCGGGTTATAGATTTTGTTACTTCAACGCCACATCGATCACATATAACACCTTTGTACCTGATTCTTTTATACTTACCACAACTACATTCCCAATCTTTAACCGGTCCAAAAATTCTTTCACAAAACAACCCATCTTTTTCAGGTTTAAGGGTTCTATAATTAATTGTTTCGGGTTTTTTAACTTCACCAAATGACCATCTCCGAATGTCTTCTGGCGAAGCTAAACCTATTGCTATGGCATTAATCCTTTCAGATATTTCCAACCCTATTACCTCCCCGTTTATAATTACTTTTAAAAAATTTTTACCTATCAGAAAAACGCTAACTGTTTTGCGGTTTATTCTGTTTTAAAACTTATTTTCAATCATATTTTTATATTTTTATTTCAAGTATCAAATATGGATTTAACTATTCTCAAATATCTAATTATTGTTAAATAAAATCAAGATCGAGTCTTTCTTTATTATCAAGGTCTTCTCTAATTTCTATTTCTTTGCCTTCATGGTCAAGTACCTTAATATTTAAACAAAGACTTCTCAATTCCCTTATCAAAACTTTAAATGATTCTGGAATTCCAGGTACCGGGATGTTCTCTCCTTTTACAATAGACTCATATGTTTTAATCCTGCCGGTAACATCATCAGATTTTACAGTGAGTATTTCTTGTAAATTATAAGCAGCACCATACCCTTCCAATGCCCATACTTCCATTTCTCCAAATCTTTGACCCCCAAATTGTGCTTTCCCGCCTAATGGTTGTTGAGTTACCAAAGAATAAGGTCCAGTAGAACGAGCGTGAATTTTATCATCAACCAAATGAACCAGTTTTAATATATAACTATAGCCAATGGTAACATTTTGATCAAAAGGCAAGCCCGTTCTGCCATCATACAGAATACTTTTTCCATCACGGGGCAAGCCAGCATCAATCAAAGTTTTTGCAATATCCTCTTCGGTAACACCATTAAATACGGGAGAAATAATTTTAAACCCAAGAGTTTTTGCAACCCATCCTAAATGAACTTCCAATATCTGTCCTACATTCATTCTGGAAGGAACTCCAAGGGGGTTTAAGATTACGTCAACAGGTGTACCATCAGGCAAAAAAGGCATATCGTTTATTGGCAATATTTTTGCTATTACTCCTTTATTTCCGTGTCTACCCGATATTTTATCACCCTCAGATATTTTTCGTTTTTGGGCAATAAATACTTTAACTATTTTATTTACTCCAGGTGGTATTTCATCGCCATTTTCTCTGGAAAAAACCTTCACATCAATAACCTTTCCCCGGTCACCATGAGGTACTCTTAGAGAAGTGTCTCTCACTTCTCTAGCTTTCTCCCCAAAAATAGCTCTAAGCAATCTTTCTTCCGGGCCTAATTCTGTCTCCCCTTTGGGAGTTACCTTACCAACCAGGATATCCCCTGACTCTACTTCTGTTCCAATACGTATAATACCTTCCTCATCTAAATTAGCCAAACTACTCTCCCCGATATTAGGAATATCAGCAGTAATTTCTTCTGGACCCAATTTTGTATCACGGGCATCATATTCATGTTCGCTTATATGAATAGACGTGAAGGTATCATCCTGAACCAATCTCTCACTAATCACAATGGCATCTTCAAAATTATATCCTTCCCAAGCCATATAAGCGAGCAATACATTTCTACCTAAAGCTAAAAATCCCTGATCTGTATTTGGACCATCAGCAATGGGAGTAGCGGCAGTGACCTTTTGTCCCTCTTCGACAATGGGAATTTGATTAATACAGGTTCCCTGATTAGAACGATGAAATTTTTTCAAATAGTATTCTTTTGGAATACCATGATTATTTTTTATAATAATACGATTTGCATCGACTTTTTCTACAATTCCTTCTTCTTCTGATAGAATAACTGTTCCCGAATCGTGAGCAACCTTTTTCTCCATACCGGTCATAACGAATGGCATTTCAGTTTTTATAATGGGCACTGCCTGCCTTTGCATATTGGTACCCATTAAAGCTCTGTTTGCATCATCATGGTCTAAAAAAGGAATAAGACTTGCAGAGATACTGGTCATCTGATTTGGTGCGACATCAATAAAATCAACTTCAGAGGGTGTAACAGTCAAGTACACATCCCTGTATCTACAGGGAACATCTTCTTGAATGATTCTATTACTATCATCAGTTTTTAAATTAATCTGGGCAATCTTATATTGATCCTCCTCATCCGCAGTAAGATAAATTATTTCATCTGTTATTTGACCATTTTCAACTTTTCTATAAGGAGTCTCTATAAAACCATAATCATTTATCCTGGCATAAATACTAAGAGAGCCAATTAAACCAATATTTGGTCCTTCAGGTGTTTCAATAGGACATACTCTGCCATAATGGCTGTAATGAACATCACGAACTTCAAAACCTGCCCTTTCTCTGGTTAAACCACCAGGGCCAAGTGCTGAGAGTCTCCTTTTATGAGTAATTTCAGAGAGAGGGTTTGTTTGATCCATAAATTGAGAAAGTTGGCTACTCCCGAAAAATTGTTTAATGGCAGCCGTTACAGGTCTGATATTAATCAATGCCTGTGGAGTTAATGTTGAAAGATCTGGTTGTATAGTCATTCTTTCTTTGATTACCCTTTCCATTCTCACCAGTCCAATATAGAATTGATCTAACAGTAGTTCACCGATTGTTTTTACTCTTCTATTCCCTAAATGATCGATATCGTCAATATTGCCAATTCCATAATAAAGATTGACTAGATATCTTAAAGAGGCAATCAGATCTTCTTTGCTTAATGCATTGCCTTTTTTTACAGTTACGGAAGACTGGATTGGGCTAATTTTATGGATTAATTCTATATCCAGCACACTACCCTCAGGAACAATGGTTTCCCCAGTTTGTTGATTAATAATATCTTCAGCTAAGTATAATCCAAAATTATTTTCATTAATATTACCTTCCTCAGGATCAAATAAGTTGATTTTGATCTGCTCTTTTTCGTTATATACTGCTATTTCTTCATCATTATTGTTATAGACAAACACTTTATCGACATTGGATTTATTGATTAATTCAGCAATTTTTTTATTGATATGTACATCTTTCTTCACCAGCTGCTTGCCGGTAACCGGGTCGGTAATGGTCTTTGCAGTAGTCTTATCTAAAATTCTATTTTGAATATTTAATTTTTGGTTTACTTTATATCGACCAACATCAGCCAGGTCATACCTTCTCGGATCAAACAACAACCTATCAAGCAATTGTCTGGTATTTCTTTCAGTAGGTGGCTCACTAGGCCTAAGTCTTCTAAAAATTTCTACCAGCGCTTCTCTTTTATTACTTGTATTGTCTTTCCCTAAAGTATCATTGATAATTTCACTATTATCAAATAAATCAATTATCTCATCATTATTTTCGTAACCCAGTGCCCTTAACAGTGTAGTAGCAGGAATTTTTCTTTTTTTATCAATCCTGACATAAATCATGTTATTAGTGTCAAAGCCAAATTCAAGCCAGGAACCTCTGTTGGGGATAATTCTGAAATTATACAAAGTTTTATTTTCGCTATATTCTTCGATACCATAATAAATTCCGGGTGAACGAATGAGCTGATTTACAACAACCCTCTCAGCTCCATTGATAGTAAAACTTCCGCTTTCAGTCATCAAGGGCAATTCCCCCATAAAAACATCCTGTTCTTTGATCTCTCCGGTCTTTTTATTAAACAAACTAATTCTAACTTCTAATGGTGCAGAATAGGTACTACCCCTTTCCCAGCACTCAAAGGGGGTATATTTTGGCTCTTTAATCGAGTAACTAACATAATCTAAAACAAGGTTTCCAGTAAAATCCTGAATAGGAAAAACATCTTTAAATACTTTATGTAATCCGGTATATTGTCGTTCTTCTGGAGGGATATTTTTCTGTAAGAATTTTTGAAACGACTTTTTCTGAACATCTAGAAAGTCTGGTGGATCGATGTATTGTTTTATCTTTGAATAATCAATCATATTTAATTTTTTGTTCTGCACTTTTAACACCAACCTTTTTGGAGATTTATGCAAATATATATAATATCATGAAAACTATAAAAAGTCAAGAAGATACCTATTTTTTAAAATAGGTATCTTCTTTTTTCGTCTACTTTAATCTATATTATATTAAATTAAAAAGTAAAAGTTTACTATAACTATCTTTGTTGATATAAATAATTAGAATACTGACAAAAGTGTTTTATTATTTAATTTCAACAGTAGCACCAACAGCTTCTAATTTTCCTTTTAATTCCTGAGCCTCTTTCATTTCAATTTTTTCTTTAACTGCTTTTGGTGCGCCTTCAACAAGATCTTTAGATTCTTTTAAACCCAATCCAGTTGCTGCCCTCACTTCTTTTATTACCTGAATCTTATTTGCTCCAATTTCTTTTAATATTACATCAAATTCAGTCTTCTCTTCCTCTTGAACAGCTGTAGTTCCTCCTTGCGTGGGAGCAGCTGTTTGAGCAATCATTGGAGCTGCTGCAGTGACTCCAAACTTATCCTCCAATGCTTTGACCAAATCTGCCAGTTCTAATACTGTTAAATTTTCTATTTTGCCGATAATTTCATTTACATTTTCATTAATATTTATATCTTTAGACACTTTTCCCTCTTTTTTATCAATATTTTCTTCTTCTAATTCTTTCTTAACTGATTTTTCAGGATCACTCTTTCCTTTAAGAACTTCTTGTTTTGTTTCTTTTTTCTCTGCCAATATTTTCACCCCCTTCCTTTATCAATTTATAAATGTCTAATACTTTGATTAAAAATATTTTTATAATTTACTTTTCTTTATCTGATCAAGTACATTCACTAATCCCGATAACTGTGATTTCAAAACAAAGACTGTTGAATTAATTGGGATTTTCATACTGCGAAGCATCTTAGCAATTATCTCTTCTTTATTGGGCAAATGGACGATTCGCTCTAACTGTTCCCCAAAATAGATTTTGCCTTCTAATAGAGCTATGCCCAATTTTAACTGTTCTTTATTATCTAGTGAAAATTTATGCAGTAATTTTATAGGCAGTATTGATTCTTCTTGTGAAAACGTCACAGCGGTACTTCCAGAGAGACCACTGGTTAAATTTTCTAAACCAGCTTCTTTAGCCGCAATTCTTAACAGGGTATTTTTATAAATTTTAAACTTAATATCTTTCTCTCTTAAGCTGTCTCTAAGCTCAGATATGCTCTTTACATTAATACCCTGATAAGTTGATAAAACTATACTTGGTGATCTTCTCAATTCCTCAATTAATTCCTGTACAATTACTTTTTTTTCTTCTTTAGATAATGGCAATTAATTCCCTCCTCTCAATACTATTACGTAATTTTTCTTCAAGATAAATAAAAAAATCCTACCTTAGGAGCAAACTATTAAGGGAGGATATTTTCCGGTATTCCTGAACAGGCTGTTTAAAACAATTATACCTTATATATCTTTTAGCCATTCTACTGGGTACCTGCTGTCTAAGGATAAAAATAATATTTTTTTAAAGAGTATTCCTTATCTTTTTTCAACCTCACTTAGTATTTTCATAGTGTCAAGTTTAATACCAGGACCCATGGTAGAAGAGATGGTCACGCTTAATAGATATCGGCCTTTTGAAGTAGCAGGTTTTGCTTTCAGAACAGCCTCCATAAGAGAATAAAAATTATCTATAAGCTGTTCATCTGTAAATTTTATTTTACCAATAATGGAATGAATAATACCGAAGCGATCTGCTCTGTATTCAACTTTTCCCTTTTTTACAGATAAAACCGCATTTTTTATATCAAAGGTAACTGAACCTAATTTTGGGTTAGGCATTAAACCCCGTGGCCCTAGAATACGCCCTAATTTACCAACCACTTTCATCATATCAGGAGTGGCAATTATTGCATCAAAATCGGTCCAACCATTTTGAATTCTTTCTGCCAAATCATCTCCTCCAACATAATCTGCTTCTGCTTCTTCTGCTTCCTTTGCCTTTTCTGCTTCGGCAAATACTAACACTTTACTTTGCTTACCAGTACCATGGGGTAATTCCACTGCTCCCCTTACCTGTTCTTCCGAACGACGTGTATTAATACCTAAACGTATTGCTACATCAATCGCTTCAACAAAACCCGCCCAGCTTAAATCCTTTGCCAGTTTTATAGCATCTTCAATAGTATATAACTTTGCTTTATCATATTTTTTTATACTTTCAGAAAATTTTTTGCCTCTCTTCTTCAACCTATTTTCCTCCTTGTGGTTGTAATGGATTATATCCTCCCACTTTCAAAATAAGATTTTTTAGTAAACTATTATTATTTATTATTTATTATTGACTTATTCTATGTCTATACCCATACTACGGATTGTTCCTTCTACAATCCTCATGGCACTTTCAACATCATGGGCATTGAGGTCTGACATTTTCATCTCTGCTATTTCTTTAATCTTATCCCTGCTTATCTTGGCAACTTTAGTTTTATGCGGTTCAGAAGAACCTTTTTCTACTTTTGCAGCCTCTTTTACTAAAAAAGAGACCGGAGGTTTTTTACATATAAAATCAAAAGTCCTGTCCTGGTAAACGGTTATGATAACAGGAATGATAGTACCAATGTCTTGTTTGGTCCGCTCATTGAAAGCCTTACAAAATTCCATAATATTAAGGCCATGCTGTCCTAGGGCGGGGCCAACTGGCGGTGCTGGATTTGCTGCCCCAGCAGGGATTTGTAATTTAATATTTGCCATTATTTTTTTTGCCATTTTTGATTATACCCTTTCCTGCTTTAAATTTGTAATACAATTTTAAAATTCAAATAAATCTATACAATATTAAATAACACGTTCTCTCTGATAGTTAATAAACTTGTCACTTATTTATCTAATACTTTTCTACATCAGCAAATTCCAACTCTACTGATGTTTCTCGGCCAAAAATAGTCAAAAAAACTTTTAATTTTCCTCTTTGGGTGTCAATGTCATTCACTTTTCCGGTGTAGCCAGTGAAAGGTCCAGTAATAATATTAACAGTGGTCCCAATATCAAGATCAATTTTTGGTTTTTTCTCACCTTTACCCATCTGTTTTAATATATTATTTATTTCGTGATCTTCCAGGGCAATAGGCTTTCCTCCGGCACCAACAAATCTGGTAACCCCAGGTGTATTTCTAACCGCATACCAGGATTCATTATTTAACTTCATTAATACTACCACATAACCGGGAAAAACTTTTTTTTGCACATATCTTTTTTTCCCGGATTTCGTTTCTAAAATTCTTTCCGTTGGTATTAAAACGCTAAATATCTGGTCTTCCATGCCCATAGATTTAACACGTTGCTCAAGATTTGCTTTAACTTTATTCTCATATCCAGAATAGGTATGAACCACATACCATTTCTTGTCTTCAATAGATCTTATTATCTTGTACCACCCTTTCAATAGGGTTTTAAGAGTAACCAAACTTCAATTTGTATTATTGTAAAATAAGGGCAACCACATGTGAAAAGAAAAGGTCAATTAATCCTAAATAGATGGCAACTAATACAACTGTGACCATTACCACAATGGTACTGCCAATTAATTGTTTTCTATTAGGCCAGGTGACTTTTTTTAGTTCCGTTCTGGCTTCTTTTATAAAGTTAACTATTTTTTGAAAAAATTGACTAATTTTCATTTTCCACCTTATTAAAGCTATTTGTATTTTTAAGGAATTATCTGGCAGGCCCGGCAGGATTTGAACCTGCAACCCCCGGATTTGGAGTCCGGTGCTCTCCCGTTAGAGCTACGGACCTGCATATCGAACTCAAAATACACTATTTTATCTCTTTATGTAATGTATGCTTTTTACAAAACTTGCAATATTTCTTTAAAGAGATTTTGGCAGTTGTATTCTTCTTATTCTTATAATTATTGTAATTTCGATTATTGCACTCTGAACAGGCTAGTACAATCCTATCTCTCATCCTTTAATCCTCGCTATCAGAGAAAATTTACGAAACTTAATCTAACACATTTTATCATACCTGTCAAGTTATCATGTTTTATTATTTTGTAATCGTAAAAATTGAAAATAATTAAATTCCACATAACTGTAAATTTATAAAACTTAACAAGAATGACAATAATTAAGACTGGGATTTTATCCCAGTCTATTTATTTATTTTTTAAAGAAATACACGTATTTTTTAATAGTATTCTGATTATATTATACCGCGATCTCAGTAACCACCCCTGCCGCAACAGTCCTTCCACCCTCTCGAATAGCAAAGCGAACACCCTTTTCCATAGCAATGGGAGTAATCAATTCACCGGTTATGGTCAGGTTATCACCGGGCATTGCCATCTCTACTCCTTCTGGAAGATATACGGTACCTGTTACGTCGGTAGTTCTGAAATAGAACTGGGGACGATAGCCGCTGAAGATAGAGGTATGTCTTCCTCCTTCTTCTTTGGTCAGGATGAC
Source organism: Candidatus Atribacteria bacterium (assembly GCA_029556475.1). Taxonomy (GTDB): domain Bacteria; phylum Atribacterota; class Phoenicimicrobiia; order Phoenicimicrobiales; family Stramentimicrobiaceae; genus Stramentimicrobium. The sequence goes on along the minus strand of JAKQEP010000132.1, from coordinate 1 downwards.
A
>JAKQEP010000116.1 GCA_029556475.1 Candidatus Atribacteria bacterium | reverse complement strand
CTTCTCCACTCCGCAAGTTCAAAGACATACAGGGATAAAGAAATTCCTGCTCATTATGAGAATTCTGCTTAAAAATTAAAGTATTCAAGACATCAGGATAATATCCTCCATAACTCACCCATATTACCCATCCATTTATGTAATTATCATAAGTTAATCTATTTGCATTGATATATAATATTTCTTTTTCTGTATCTAACACGCTGTCGTATAGTAACATAGAAACAAGATTTTCTCTATTTTTTATAAAATCAGGTATCTTAATTGATAACTTATCAGCAATAAAATCTATGTCCAGCTTGCCTTTATATCCAGAATTAGTGTTAAGAGAAATAATATTCTTGTTTTTTTTATCAGTCATTAAAGGAATTGTAATTTTGGATGATAAGGGTTTATAATCTTCAGTGTAATTTGTTGACACTATTTTCTTTGTAGCAAGCTCCAAATAATGCCATTTATTATCTTGCAGAAAATAGTATCTCCTTCCAACAGGATCGGCAATATTAGAATAAAGATATGCATTTATATTCTTCCCCCTTAGAGCTAATTCGCATATATTTTCAACACTTCCCTCCTGGAGGAGAAATACTGATAACATCGGTTTGTTTTGTTTTAAATAGTATGAAATAAGAACTATATCTGAGCCGAAATAATAAACCTTATTTTGGGGCCAATATTGATATTGATTCTTTGTATCTTCCTTAGGTTTGTCCGAAATAAAATTCAATATTTGGGAGGTTCCTTTATTGATAGGATAAATTGTTAATCCTTCATCGCTTATATAAGAAATTGTTGCACTGTCTCTGAATGCATAATATAAACTCCAGCTATCAACTTTAGATAAGTTTAATTTCAATTCTTCCTGTAAACCGATATTGGTTTTATAGTTATAAACAATATAGACCGGTATATCAGAAAAAGAGGGATGTTCATAACTGACAATACAATTATCAATATCATAACGGACATTTTTAAGATTTCCAGGATAATATATGGTTTCAATTTTACTATTATCCAAATTATATAAGGAAAAGTTATTATTTGCTGCCCTTAGATGGAAACCGAAATTACCAGTTTCATTTGGACTCTGAAAAGAGTAAAATTTACTTTTCCAAACATAACCAATAAATTGTATCGCTATGTTTATTATTGGTTCAGGATAGGTAAAACTGGTAAGAATGATCGTGGTCTTATTAGAGAGATCATAGCTGTAAACTTTAGTTGTCCACATTTTTCCCAGGGTATTATGGGCTATAAATTCTAAAGTTGAGTTTTCATAAATTGCATCACTAACGCAGAAATCAGGTTCAAGCTCAATTTTCTCTACAGTGTTCAACTTTGTATTCAAAATATAGACCCCATTACTAAACATACTATAGATACAAACCTGATTTTCATTAAGTTCTTTATAATGATAATTGATGCTATGTTTTTTTAAAACTGCTGAGGAATCAATCCCAATAGAAGTATGAAACTGTTTATTTCCCTTTATCGTATAAAAATACAGGAGATTTGGATTTTGAGGATTGATCTGCAGTGAAAGCAAAGTTTTTGCTTGAGATAGAAAGATATGCCGAATTTCCCAAGTTGGTTCCTGATAAGTAAATCCCTGATAAGGATAGTAATTCCAAGAATTGTTGTTCAGCACTGCATAGCCCTTCACACCATAGCAATAAACACTGTTATCATCAGCCCCGTAAAGAAGGCATATTTTATCCTCCTCGGGGAATTTATAGGCAAGCAATTTATAGCCGTTCCATTTATAGATATGTTGTTTTCCCATAACATAGGGTGTTTTATCCTTAGTTTGGACATTTATACCGATACTATCATTTTGTGCTATTTTGTTAGTCGTAAGGACATCAAGAAAATTGGTTCCGGTGAAGGCAAATAATGTTCTGGGTTCATACTGTCCATACCATTTCATTCCATTTTGATCAGTAAGAATGTAAAATCCAACTTTAGGGTATCCATCGCTGAATTTGAAAACCCTGGCTCTCTTTTGATCTTTCAGAATATTGTTGTATTCTTCCAGATATTTCTGCTGTTCCTCTTTATCCGTGAAAGAAAAAAGCAGAGTGCAAAAAGCCAGAAGGCAGAGCACAAGAATATTTTTAAGGGCTGGTCTTTTTTTCATAATATAACTCCTGTTCCGCTATGGGAAAAAATAATTTCAAGCATTGATCATCCCCAGATATTTGTCTTTTAACTGCAGCGAAAGAGCTGAAAATATCTTTTCCGCTAAAAGAGGGTATTCTTTTAACAGAGCGCAAAGTTTGGCAAAGGGGATAATATCTGCCTCCACAAAAGTTAAGGCAACAACATTGGCAGTTCTGCGTGTAGGAATAATAAAATTCATTTCGCCCACAAGGTTTCCTGAATGGATGCGCGTAACTTCACGCACATTACCTTCAAAATCTTCAACCTGAATAGAAACGCTGCCTTCTTCCAGACAAACTATATCCCGATTGCGTTCTCCGAGGTTGATTATTGTTTCGTGAGCCATAAAGCTTTGGGATTTAACTATTGTTTTCAACAGTTTTTTCTCTTCCGGGCTTAAGAAACAATAGAGCGGGTGGTCATTATACTTAACCATCTATACTTCCGTGAGTTAACTGAATTATTTTCAGGCATAAAGAGTCATTTACAGCTGCCTGAATTCTGGCAGCCAAATCAGGGTCACCGGCAATAAATTCATTTAAGGCAGAGAACTTCAATTTCAACACTCTGCAAGGTTTAACTGCTTTAATTTCTATAGGGCTGGGAAATGACTCCAGGTAGAAAATTTCTCCATAGTATTCACCGGGGAAAAGGGAACCCAAATATTGCTTGCCTGTAAGCTCCAATTCCCCTTCCTGCAAAATAATAAAGCTATCAGGCAGAGAACCTTTTTCCAATATAACTTCCGAGGGCTTTAGTTCTATGGATTCTGCTTGGGAGGAAATTTGGGCATATTGAGCATCGGAAAGATACTTGAAAAGGTCTGAATCTTGAGAACGAATATAGATGTTCATAGTAATAATCCGTGGTAGACGAGGACTTCTACCTTCCGAAAGTTAGAATCCTGAGAACGAATATAGATGTTCATAGCAATTATCCGTGGTAGACGAGGACGTCTACCTTCCGAAAGTTAGAATCCTGAGAACGAATATAGATGTTCATAGCAATTATCCGTGGTAGACGAGGACGTCTACCTTCCGAAAGTTAGAATCTTGAGAACGAATATAGATGTTCATAATTCCTCACTGGAAATAATAATGCAACCGCAGCCAAGTGATTAAGCCAAAAACACAAGCCATTAAAACCGAAATAATAATATCCAGAAACAAAGTAGAGACCTTCTTTCCCCAAAACTTCATTTCCGGTGAGAGAAAAATATTGCGCTGCTCATTCAGATACTGTCCATCGGCAATAGATATTGCCTCTTTAATAAGGTCGTTACTGTATTCACTTGCCGGGTGTTTTTCCAGAAAAGAGTTATGGGACTCTACTGCCTGCATATAGGTCTGATAATTTACTGCAGCATTATGAGAAAGAGAATAGAATTTACGATTCTCCTGCTGAATGGTATTTAGGGTAGCGGAAGAAATCATCCAGCCCTCATAAAGCCAACGCGAAGGAATAAAATGACAAAATTCGGGAATTTCACTCTTTTTGTTGATCCGCAATGCAGAATTCATATCGGCAAATTGGATAACAGCCCCGCTGAATAATATCTGAGGTATTATGACCAACGGCAGGATATTGATTACTGCACTGCGGTCTTTGATGATGCTGGAAAACATCAAGCCAATGCTGTAACCGATAATTCCACTCAGCAATAAAAAAAGACAATGGGGAACTAAAAAACCCCGCAAACCTAAAACCCAAGCAGAAATGCAGTAATAAAGCAAAACCTGGATAAAAGTCATAATAAATAACACCAATCCCTTGGCAAAAAGTTGCTGAAAAGCAGAAACATTTAGTTTCAATTCTCGCATAATACTGCGTTTTTCACTTAACAAGTCATCTATGCTATTAGCCAAGCCGATGAAGATGAAAATAAGAACCGAAATAAAACCAAAAAGCCAGGAATTTTGATTTTGACCAAAACTGTAAACTTCACCAACCGGAACACTACGCAACATAAAAGCCGTAATAAAAGCCAAAAGCGGAGCTGCTAATAAAGTGAGCATTACATTCAATTTGCTTCTGCTTTTATTCAGGAAATTGCGAGCTGTTAAGAAAAACAGATTAGCAAAACGATAGGGTTGTTTTACTTTGGGAGCAGCCGCTATTTCTCTTTCCGGATTAGAGCCGGTAAGTTCAAAATTGGTATCCATCGCTTTTTGAAAACGGTAATTACGATATTTCCTCTGCCAGTATTCCGGGGGGAATTTTCTATTGCCGGCAGAATCAGTCAGCTCAATGATATCATAACAGTAATCTGGCATCAATAGTTTTCTTTTTAGAGATAGTGCTTCTTTTTGTTTACTGCTTTGGGCAAGTTCTTCATCAAAATAGTTGAAGACATCTTTACCGGAACCGAAATAGACCTGTCTGCCACCCTTATCCAAAAGCAAAACGCTGTCAAAATAGTTAAAGACAGTAGCGTTGGGCTGATGAATTGTGCAGATAATAATTTTGTTTTGTTGTTTCAGCTCGTTCAGAAATTCCGCTATGTTTTCTGAATCCTTGGAGGAAAGTCCGCTGGTGGGTTCATCCAGAATAATAATCATCGGGTTCAAAACAAGCTCCAAAGCAATATTTAACCGCCTTCTTTGACCCCCGCTGAGCTTTTTATTAAGCGTATCTCCAACCAACATATTTCTCTGTTCATAAAGCCCTACGGTCTGCAGTAAATTATGTATTCGGCTCTTTATTTCCTCCTTGTTTTTCAGGTAGGGTAAAGCCAAATGGACACGATAGCGCAGATTTTCATAAACCGTTAAATTGGGGAAAAGTAAATCATCCTGAGGAACATAGCCAATATACTTTCTGAAAAAAGGATAATTGGAGTTAAAATCTATTCCGTCCACTGTTATTTCATTATGCGTAGCTTTTATATCTCCTAATAGAACTTGCAGTAAAGTTGTTTTTCCACTGCCGCTGGAACCCATAACTGCCATCATTGTTCCTTGTTTTAAATGAAAAGAAATACTGGCAAGCCCTGTTGTGCCATCTTTGAACTGATGAGAGATTTCAGCAACATTGAAGTTTTCAATCTGCAAAGGAATTTCAATCAGCTCCCTATTACGATTGATAAGGTAATTGGTTTCCGCAATAGAAATAATATCCTGATTGATAGCAAAAGGTTGCTTACCGGTAAATGCATTCCCGTTTATGAAAACCTCCCCTGTCTCCATTTTTTCTACCCAAAGCTCTTCCCCTTGCTGAAAGAAATGCAAAATTGTTGCAAGAATACAAGAGGAAGTAAGATATAAACCCAAACGACTATAGCAAAGATAAAAGTCCTGCTCTTTAATAAGATTTTCTTTTCCCCGTCCTCCTTGAGTTAAAACCTCCAACAATGTTTGTGAATTATCAGGAACCTGATCGTCCAAGGCAAGTTCCTTTGTTTGATGAAGCTTGAATTTAGCTTTGCTTTCCAGCCGGAACTTATTGTTTTTATACTTTAGTTTACCTTCCTGAAATTCAGGATAATGCAGTTCCTGCGTTGAGAAACTCAGGTTAT
>JAKQEP010000100.1 GCA_029556475.1 Candidatus Atribacteria bacterium | reverse complement strand
TCTCGTCAAATATATCTGCTCTCACCAGGGCGATTCCCTTCTCTAAATCCAGATGAACAAGATCTGTTCTGATATCCCACGCTGCATGCTCCAACCTGAACCAATGCAGGCGAAATTTTACTTCCAGGTAATCCCTGCCGGATACTTTGATTAAATATTTGTGAGCGTCAAAGTTATGTTTTCCGTCTCTTCTGTCCTTTGCTCTCTTCTGCCATTCCTGCCAGTTGTTTACTGCTATTATATGTTTGCACTGTAAAGGAGGGTTAAAGTCTGCACATCTGTTTACATAATCAGGACAGTTGCAGTTCTTCTGCTGTCCTTCTGTAGTAATGAAATAAGCACCGCCGGTTATGGAGTTATCTACTCTGAATGTTCCTTCCTCTTCCAACTGGCTTACCTGTAAAGAATCCCCGTCTTTTTGATAGTTAAAATACCTCTTTTGCTGCTCCTCTTCTCTTGAAGTCTCTTTCCTCTCCCTTGTCTCTTTTACTGCTAACATGATTTTTGCTCCTTTCTTGATTGAAAGGGGTATTTCATGGTAAAATGGATTTACCTAGAAGGTGGGTTAGTTTGTAGCTGCGAAACTTTGAACTAACTCTCTTCTGCTTTATACCCTCTTTCATATTTTCATTTGAGTTAAACTTATTCTTATATTCAATTTTACACCTCCTTTATACTTATAATTATATCAAAATAGCCTAATAATTGCAATGGTTTACTTGATTTTTTATAACATTTTTTGCAAATAAAATTCCTGTATAATTAAACATTTTTCACTTTTTGGGCGATCATTAATTGTTCTTATCTCCGGTGATATTTCAGGCAATTAAACCTGAAAAACAAGTAAAATAAACCTTATATATGACACTTATAAAAATTAATTATTTTAAAACAAAGAAGGATTTTAAAGTAAACTATAGAATATTGTAAATACTAAGGTTTACTTAATAAAATAGTAAACTATTTATAAGGAGGTTATCAATATGGCAGAGCTAACAACCTGGTCAGTTAAAATGACAGACGGGTTAAAAGAAAAAATAGCAGGCAGCCTGCAGGAAAGCGGGCTTACAGGCAAGGAATTTATGGAAGTCCTGTTAAACACTTATGAACAGGTGAAAAAAGATAGGCCGGAGATAACGCCGGATCTGGATGAACTGGAAACCATTACTAAAAGAATCTGTGCCATATACGTAAATGTTGGAGAGAGAATAACAACCCTGTTAAATGAAAAAGACAATTCTTATAAAGCTATTGTTGAAGAAAAAACCGATTTAGCCCGCACCTTACAGAAGAGAATAACAGATCTTGAAAATTCCCTTAAAGAGAAAATAACTATTGCTAAAGAGCTTG
>JAKQEP010000088.1 GCA_029556475.1 Candidatus Atribacteria bacterium | reverse complement strand
TTAGCAGTTGAACTTTGTAAAATATCGCTTTGGATGGATACCTTGGAGCCAGGAAAACCTCTCACTTTTCTTGACCATCACATCAAATGTGGAAATTCTCTTTTGGGTTGCACTCCCAAATTGCTGAAAGAAGGAATTCCGGATTCCGCTTTTACACCTCTAACCGGAGACGATAAATCATATTGCTCCTATTACAAAAAAAGAAATAAAGAAGAACGCAGCGGAGTTCAGGATATTCTAACCCCCGATAATAAAATTTGGAGTAATGAAAAAAATATTGCACCTTCCCAAAGAAACCTGAACCAAATGCCGGAAGAAAACCTGGCAGACCTGCAAAAGAAAGAACAGGCATATCAGGAACTTCAGGCCTCCGAATCCTATCTAAACAGTAAATTTATTTACGATGCCTGGTGTGCTGCCTTCGTAATTAAAAAATACAAACAGGATAACTATCCATATATAATCACCCAAGGCATCTTGTATAAAATAAGTGAAAATCCTTATTGCATAGACCTTAACCTGCGAAAGGAAATTATCCGACTGGCTGATGTTTATCAATTCTTCCACTGGCATCTTGCCTTCCCGGAGGTCTTTTCTGCAGATATAGCTAACAATGATAATGCCGAACAAACTAATCAACTGCCTATAAAAAAAACACCAGGCTTTGATTGTGTCCTCGGAAATCCACCTTGGGAACATAATGAACTGAAAGAAAAAGAATGGTTTGGCGAAAGAGATAAAGAAATAGCTGATGCAGAAGGTAATAAAAGAAAGAAACTTATTGAAAACCTAAAGTTAACTAACCCTTGTCTTTTTAATAAATATCAGGATGCATTGCGTTACTACCAAACCACGAGTATTTTATTTAACAAAGATAGTGGTTTGTTTCCATTGTGCGGAACAGGAAGAATAAATACTTATGCCATTTTTGCAGAATTGAATTATAAATTATTGAATAACCAGGGTTATTGTGGTTGTATTGTTCCCAGTGGTATTGCTACTGATGATACAACTAAAATGTTCTTTAGTACTTTAATTATAACTGGCTCTTTACATTCCCTCTATGATTTTGAAAACAGGAAAAAGATATTTCCAGGAATAGATAGTAGAATGAAATTTTGCCTCTTAACTATCGCTCCTCTTAACCTTGAATATATCTTGAAACCTAAGAATTCTCATGAACCTGTAATTGCTGATTTTGTCTTCTTCGCTACTTCCATAGCCGATTTAAAAGACCCGGAACGCCATTTTAAACTGAGCCAGGATGATATTGAATTGCTTAATCCCAACACCCTTACCTGCCCTATTTTCAGAAATAAAAGCGATGCCGAACTTACCAAATATATCTACCGCCGGGTTCCTATCCTTATCAATGAAAATTATGGCGAAGAAGGAAACCCTTGGGGAATATCATTTTTAAGAATGTTTGATATGGCAAACGATTCTTATCTCTTTAAAACAAAAATAGAATTGGAAGCAGAGGGCTTTGAACTCTCCGGTAATCACTTTACTAAAGGAGAAGAACACTTTTTACCCCTATATGAAGCAAAAATGATTCATCATTTCAATCATCGTTTTGGGGATTATACTTATTTACCTGAAGGTTCTGCTTCCACTCAATTACCCAGAGTCCCATTAAATAGATTGCAGGATCCAGATTACGAACCCTTACCGCGTTATTGGGTTAGTATAAATGAAATACTTGATAAGATATTTAAAACAGGTTTTTTATTTGGCTTTAGATACATCACAAATGTTACAAATGAAAGGACTTTTATATCATCTGCTTTCCCTTTAAGTGCT
>JAKQEP010000084.1 GCA_029556475.1 Candidatus Atribacteria bacterium | reverse complement strand
ATCGCAGTTAACCACGTCCTTCATCGCCTTCTGGTACCAAGGCATCCGCCGTATACCCTTTTCAACTTGACCGTACCTCTATAAAATTAAAAGAATAATAATCTACTTGCTACCTTCTTATGTGATTTTCAAAGAACAATACTAGCACCCAGCCATCGACCTTTTTCTCCTTAGAAAGGAGGTGATCCAGCCGCACCTTCCGATACGGCTACCTTGTTACGACTTCACCCCAATCGCTAACCATACCCTCGGTACCTTCCTCCCCGAAGGGTTGGTACAGTAACTTCAGGTACCGCTAACTTTCGTGGTGTGACGGGCGGTGTGTACAAGGCCCGGGAACGGATTCACCGCGGCGTGCTGATCCGCGATTACTAGCGATTCCGACTTCATGGAGGCGAGTTGCAGCCTCCAATCCGAACTGGGGCCTGCTTTCTGGGATTGGCTCCGGATCGCTCCTTGGCAACCCTCTGTACAGACCATTGTAGCACGTGTGTAGCCCGGGACGTAAGGGGCATGAGGATTTGACGTCATCCCCACCTTCCTCCGTATTATCTACGGCAGTCTCCTTAAAGTACGCCTGTAAACAGGCTGGCAAATAAGGACAAGGGTTGCGCTCGTTGTGGGACTTAACCCAACATCTCACGACACGAGCTGACGACAACCATGCACCACCTGTCTTTCCGTCTTCCCGAAGGAAGAAGACCTGGTTTCCCAGACGAGCAGAAAGATGTCAAGCCCCGGTAAGGTTCTTCGCGTTGCGTCGAATTAAACCACATGCTCCACCGCTTGTGCGGGCCCCCGTCAATTCCTTTGAGTTTCAGCCTTGCGACCGTACTCCCCAGGCGGGATACTTAATGCGTTAACTGCGGCACAGAAGGGGTCGATACCTCCTACACCTAGTATCCATCGTTTACGGCCAGGACTACCGGGGTATCTAATCCCGTTTGCTCCCCTGGCTTTCGCTCCTCAGCGTCAGGGGTAGACCAGAAAGCCGCCTTCGCCACTGGTGTTCCTCCCGATATCTACGCATTTCACCGCTACACCGGGAATTCCGCTTTCCTCTTCTACCCTCAAGTCCTGGAGTTTCAGCTGGCCCTACCAGGTTGAGCCTGGTGATTTCACAGCTGACTTTCAGGACCGCCTACGAGCGCTTTACGCCCAATGATTCCGGACAACGCTTGCTCCTTATGTATTACCGCGGCTGCTGGCACATAATTGGCCGGAGCTTTCTGCTGGGGTACCGTCAGGGTAAAGGGGTATTGGCCCTCTACTTGTTCTTCCCCCAGAACAGGACTTTACGACCCGAAGGCCTTCGTCATCCACGCGGCGTTGCTGCGTCAGGGTTTCCCCCATTGCGCAAAATTCCCCACTGCTGCCTCCCGTAGGAGTCTGGGCCGTATCTCAGTCCCAGTGTGGCCGTTCATCCTCTCAGACCGGCTACCCATCGTAGCCTTGGTAAGCCATTACCTCACCAACTAGCTAATAGGACGCGGGCTCATCCGGAAGCGATAGCATTAGAAAAGAGGCCATCTTTACCCCTTGGGGCTTATGCGGTATTAGCTCCCCTTTCGGAGGGTTATTCCCCACTACCGGGTAGATTCCCACGCGTTACTCACCCGTCCGCCACTGTACCGGTCTCCCGAAGGAGACTTTCCCGTCAGACTTGCATGTGTTAGGCACGCCGCCAGCGTTCGTCCTGAGCCAGGATCAAACTCTCCGTTTTCTTTAAAGGGATTAAAAAGAGAAAGACCGAAATCTCTCCCTCTCCTCTCCCTCCAAAATTGACACCGAATGATAAGGGTTATCCTCAAAAATTGGGGATAGCCCTTTGGTTATCTTTTGATCAAAGCATCTGGCTGGGTGCTATATTTCATTATCAAAGTACGTTTACCCTCTCGGTGAGAAGCTTAGGATAGTCTCCTTCCGGAAGGGCAAATAAGATAGTAACAGAGAAAGGGGGAGATGTCAAGAAAATTTAAAAATAATTTAACTAATATTATAAATATTATAAAGATGTTCTAAATATAAAAATTCAATGTTTAAAAACTCTAAATTAATTATATTATATAATAATATTTTTTTCAAATGAACCGGAAACTGATGATTCAAAAATAACTATACTATTTTGATACGATAAAAATATAATTTGCCTACTCTTAAAATATCTCCCTCTTTTATTTCTAAATCAATATTAGTTTCCTCTACCTTTTTATTGTTGATTTTAACACCACCTTGCTCAATAATCCGTAAAATTTCTCCAGTACTACTCAACAAATTGGTCTGTTTTATAAGTTTTACAATCCATATTTTATTATTTTTTAAAATATGCCTGGGAAGCAATAAATTTTGAATATTTTCAGGAATTTTTTTCTCCTGAAACACTTTTTGAAAATTTTTCTCTGCCTCATTGGCTTGATGATACCCGTGGTATATTTTTACTATCTCTTTTGCCAATCTTTTCTTTACAGTCAAAGGAGTAGTTTTGTTTTCTTTTAAATCCTGCTCAATTTTTTCCAAATCAGGATAGGGAATATCTGTTAATAGCTCAAAATAGGTTAGAATCAATTTATCTGGTATAGACATTGTTTTGCCATACATATCAAAGGGGTTTTCATTAATTCCGATATAATTCCCCAGACTTTTACTCATTTTTTCAACACCATCAGTCCCCTCAATAAGGGGTAAGGTTATGATAACTTGCGGCTCCTGGTTATATTCTCTTTGCAGGTCTCTGCCCACTAACAGGTTAAATTTTTGATCAGTGCCCCCTAATTCCACATCAGCCTTAAGTGCAATAGAATCATATGCTTGCATAAGGGGATATAAAAATTCATGAACACCTATAGGTTTTTGTTCCCGGAACCTATTAGCAAAATCATCTCTTTCCAACATGCGAGCAACGGTATATTTAGAGCATAATTTTATCACCTCCACAAAGGATAATTTGCCTAACCAATGGCTATTAAACTCTACTATTGTTTTTTCCGGGTCCAGTATCTTAAATACTTGTTCCTTATAAGTTTCAGCATTCTTTTTCACCTCATCCGGTGTTAGCTGTTTTCTGGTAACTGAACGGCCGCTTGGGTCACCAATCATTCCGGTAAAATCGCCAATCAGAAAATAAACCTCATGTCCCAGGTCTTGAAAGTGCCGCAGTTTTCTCAATCCAACTGTATGCCCCAAATGTATATCCGGGGCACTAGGATCAAATCCCTGTTTGATAACTAATGGCTTTTTATTTTTTTTGGAGTTAATTAATTTTTGTTCTAATTCTTCTTCAGAAATAATCTCCTTTGTTCCTCTTTTGATCAACTTCATTTCTTCAGATAAGTCCATTTTAAGTAATTTATACTCCTTCCTTCTACAAATAATTAAAATCTGATAAATAGGCAAGAGGTATGATTTTTCAGATACGAATGCCTCAAATTCTTATTCTCTTTTATCGGTATAAATCCATATTTCTCTTTTTAATAAAACCAGTAACAGGGGATAGCCAAACAGGTAGCATGAAATTAGCTGACCTAAAAAAATATAACTGACCGTCAACCAGTAGGGTAGTTTGAATAAAATATGCAAATAAAGACTAATCCCCAGAGAATTAACTATTACCGGTGGACAAGGAGCAAGTATAGGTTTTTTCATCTTATAGGTTAAGACGGCGGCTAACAAAGTGCTTAAACTTCCCCCCACAACATCAGTAATACCAAGCCCTCCCCACAAATTTGCCAGAATACAACCCAGAAATAATCCGCCAATCGCTGCCGGGTCAATAAATGGTAACACAGACAATGCTTCAGCAACTCTAATTTGCACGGGACCATAGCTGATTGGCGCAAATATTATATTTATGGTAGTATATATTGCAGCAATTAATGCAATACGAACCAGGTAATATGGTTTTGACAATTATAATCCTTTAAATTTGCTTTAAAGCTTTTTTAATTATAACATATTTCTTTGCAAGTAAATAAAGATTGACAGATTATAATACAATATAATTAAAGAGGCTGACATCAAATAATATTATTGTTAGCCCGGTAGGTAATGGGAAGAATTTTATTATAAATTGGGATTATAAAAAATCAGGATAATATAATGAAATCTAATAAAAAAAATAAAAAATCACATAATAGTAGTCCATTTTTTCCAAAGGTATTTTCCCTTTCCCTTTTTTTATTTATTTTATCCTTTGTGCTCTCTTTCACCCTTTTAATTTCACTTTCCAGCCAGAAAATGGGTGAAATAGTGCAGAGCAGCAATTTTATAAGTCCAGTTACCAGCAAGGTATATGATATCAATGGAAAACTGATTACCGAGTTTTTCCAAGAAAATCGTACACCTATCTCCTTGTCTCAAATTCCAAAAAATCTTATTAATGCCATTATTGCCATAGAAGACAGTAATTTTTATGAACACCATGGAATTAGTTTTCGTGGAATTGCCAGAGCAATGTTTGAAAATGTTAAAGAGAGTGGCAAAATATTTCAGGGACAGGGCGGGAGTACAATCACCCAACAGTTGGCGGTAAATACATTTTTAACCAGAGAAGAATCTTTGTCTCGTAAAATAAAAGATGCCCTGCTCGCCCTACAGATTGAAAGAACTTTCACTAAAGATGAGATTTTAGAAATGTATCTCAATGTTATCTATTTTGGTCATGGAGCCTATGGGATAGTCTCTGCAGCAAATCTCTATTTTGGCAAACAGGTTTCAGAACTCTCCCTTGCGGAGGCAGCTCTCATTGCCGGTATTCCCCGAAGGCCATATTTTTATTCTCCCTTTATAAATTTAGAGGCAGCTCTAAAGAGAAAAAATATCATCTTAAAAAGAATGTTTGACCTGGGATATATTACAGAAGAGGAATATCTTCGAGGCAGAGAAGAAGAAATCACACTGAATCATAACAGGGATTCTCTGGAAACAGCACCCCATTTTTCCAGTTATATCAGAACAATACTCTTAGACAAGTATGGGGTTAATATGGTATTCAAGGGAGGACTAAAGATTTATACCACCCTGGACCTCGATATGCAAAAAAAAGCCCAAGAAGCCTTCTTAAAAAGCGGCAGAGAGGGAGCCGTCATTGCCCTTGAGCCTGGTACTGGCTATATCAAGGCAATGGTTGGCGGGAAGAATTACGAAGAAAGTGAATTTAACAGAGCTACCCAGGCTTATAGGCAACCTGGTTCTGCTTTTAAACCTTTTGTCTATCTCACCGCTATAGAAAAAGGCATTTCACCCAGTTTGGTTATAGAAGATTCCCCTATTGTTTATGAAAATGGTTGGGCACCTACCAATTATGAAGATAAATTCAAAGGTCCTGTTACTTTGAGAGAGGCTTTCGAGGATTCTATAAATGTAGTAGGAGTAAAGCTATTGGAACGGGTCGGGGTAAGGGATGTGATAAAAAATGCTCAAAAAGCGGGAATAAAAAGCACCCTGAGAGCAGATCTCTCTTTGGCTCTCGGCACTTCAGAGGTGACCCCTTTAGAAATGGCTTCTGCCTATTCCACTATCGCTAATATGGGCACCTATATTGAACCAACTGCCATAATCAAGATTGAGGACTATAGTGGTAGGATACTGGAACAAAATCAAATTGTTAAGAAAGATGTTTTTTCTGAAGACGTTTGTTATACCCTGATTAAATTAATGGAAGGAGTATTGATAAGGGGCACTGCTACCAATGCCAGGCTGGAAAGACCTGCCGCAGGAAAAACAGGTACTACCAATGAATTTACCGATGCCTGGTTTGTTGGCTTTACGCCAGATTTAGTATGTGCCGTTTACATTGGCAATGATGACCGAAAACCTATAGGCAATAGAATGACCGGGGCGGTGGTGGCTGCCCCTATCTGGCATGATTTTATGGTTAGTGCATTGCAGGATAAACCGATAAATGATTTTCCCAGTCCAAATAATGTTAAAGAAATACAGGTATGTGCCAAAACCGGGCTTCTACCTGGCAATAAATGTGCAAAAACTGTTGCCGTGACATTTCTTTCCGGTACCGAGCCCACCCAGATCTGTTACGAGAGCACTGGCATACTACCTGAATACATCGTTGAAACCAAACCACCCAAAAATGAAGTCCCTGTTATTTCTGTGGAAAAAAGATTTCCCTTGCTTGATGATTTAGAAACCCTGAAAAAAGAAGAGCCAGACCATCAAATTGCTCAACCTAAGGAATCCAAAAAAGAGACTCTACAGTCATTGGTAGAAGAATTAAGAAAGAAGCTGGAACAAAGGGATAAAGATTAGTAATCTATTCTAAAAATAAACTACCGTTACCCCATCCCCACCTTCATGAGTTTCACCATAACGATAATCTTTTATATATTTAAGCCTCTCCAGAAGCTGGGTGGCTGTTTTTCTTAAAATTCCTTTTCCCTTACCATGAATAATATATACCGGTGAAATATTTAGCAGTAAAGCATCATCTAAATATTTTTCCAATCTAATACTGGCATCAAAGGCATTCATATGACGAATATCAATTTCATTTTTAAAATGGGCTTTTTTCTCTATTCTATTTTCCTGTAATAAAACGGCTTGTTTTTTAAGATTATTTTCTTTTTCTCCCTTTTTAGAATCATCATTACATACTTTTTGTATATCATCAGCAGGAACTCTGAGTTTTATATTCCCAACCTGCACCATATATTGACCTTTTCTACCATTCTTTTCCAGGATAATACCCTCTTTATGCAGACTCTTGATGATAATATTCTCCCCTTCTTTAAAATCATCCACCTTCTCTGATGTTCGGTCGTATATTTCAACCTGCTTTTTAATCTCTTTCTCCAAATCTTCCAGAGCACTGACCTCTTCAGAATATTTTTCCCGAGTGTCTTTTTTCTTTTTTAGAGAATTTATTATGCCCTTTGCTTTTGCCTGAGTTGAATGTATCAACTTCTCTGCTTCCAGGTATGCTTCTAACCTTATTTTTATTCTTTCTTTCTCCACAGAATCAATCTTTTCTTCCAATTCTGCCTTTAATTTTTTAATCTGTAGTTCTTCCCGGGCAATATTTTTTAAATTGTCGGCAATGTGAATCCTATCTTTTTCAATTCTTTTAATTACATTTTCCAGGTCTATTTTTTCCTTTTCCAGATATCCCTCTGCATTATTCAAAATGTGTTCCGATAATCCCAACCTTTTGGCAACAGCAAAAGCACAACTACTTCCTGGAAGACCGATAGAAACCTGATAAGTCGGTTGAAGGGTTTTTTCATCAAACTCTACTCTGGCATTCATCACTCCCTCAGTAAGATAGGCGTAGGCTTTGAGACTATCATGGTGTGTAGTACTCAAAATCCTGGCCCCTCTTCTTCTTAAAAAATCGAGGATTGCCATTGCTAAAGCTGAGCCCTCTGAAGGGTCAGTTCCAGCACCTAATTCATCTATTAACACTAAAGAATGCTTATCTGCAGCATTCAGTATAGATATAATATTCTTCATATGAGAAGAAAAGGTGCTCAAATTTTGTTCTATACTCTGCTCATCACCAATATCAGCAAATATTTGCCCAAAGACAACTATCTCACTATCTATTGCAGCAGGAATATGTAAACCGGACTGAGCCATCAAGTGCAACAAGCCAACCGTTTTAAGGGTTACTGTTTTTCCACCGGTGTTAGGACCGGTAATTATCAAGGTATCAAACTTTTTACCCAATTCAATATCAATAGGGACAACCTTGTTTTTTAAAAGAGGGTGTCTGGCCTGAATTAGATTTATGATGCCCTTAATATTTATGTT
>JAKQEP010000044.1 GCA_029556475.1 Candidatus Atribacteria bacterium | reverse complement strand
GCTCTCCATGAATCATCATAATAATTCCTAACTCTTTACCGCAATTTGGGCATTTGGGTCGGGAAAATGTTTCAGCACCTTGAAGTCCTACAAAGTCGTCAGTTAATCTACTAATGAGGCATTTGATCAGGCGTCCTTTTCCTGCTTTGTAATAACGGAAAAGAAGATATCCGCAACGGCATTTTACATCAATTATTCTTCCACTATGCATTTTACTTTGTTCTCACGCTCATTTATTTTTTGTTGTTAGGTGTCTTATGCGTCCTATAAGATTTCTATTAAGATAGACAAATAGGGCTCCTGTTTTTACTTGAAGCTGTAACGGTATATTTTTTGCTGAAACAGTGCTGTTTTTTCCATATTTAACAAAGCCGACAGAAGATCATATACAGAAGGGCTTTCCAGCAATTTTTCCAGAATCAGTTCATTGCCGTTTTGTTTTAGAGAAACAATAATCTCTTTCAGGTTATAGTTTTTCACTTTAGGGGGAGTGCCTTTTGTGTAAGTAAATATTTTACTCTGTTTGAAGAAGATAATTTTATCCTTAATATACTTATTCAGATCATCAGGAAAGGAGATACCCAGCACTTCATATTTGGGTGGAATAATTTTTGTTCTTAAGAGCTCTACGGTAGTTACGGTAAAATCGGGAATTTGGGTTTTATTGAATTCCTGTAAAATCAATTCTACGGGATAGGGTTGATAGAAAGAAAGATCAAAATATTCTGCCAAGCCCTCAATTCCCACTGCTAAAGGAGGACATAAAGAAACCTTCGGATGAGGATTAAACCCTTGTGTAAAAACAGTTTGCAGGTCTAAAACAGATATTCTGCGGAAAAGCATCCGCATCCAATCCAGATGAGAAATAAAGCGTAGCAGTCCCGTTTTTTGATAATAAACCCGATATCTGAATTGTGATTCATAGGGAGAAGGATTTTTCTTTTCCTGCCGTAACTGATCGGTTTTTAAGGAAATACCGACTGCGGTTGTAGTTTTTATTTCTTTATTACAGATTCCACAGGAAGAACATATTTCTCGGCAATCGGGTGTTTGAATTCCTGCTAAAGCTTTTTCCCGTTCCGCAAGCAGAAAGCTTTTATCTATGCCCAGGAAAATAAAATCCCAAGGCAAATTATCTTCCGGATTACGAGAGCCCAAATAACTATCTAGAATGATGTTACATTCAGTTATTGCCTCCTGCCAGCAGGAAAAATTAAAGCACTCATTCCAGGCGTCAAAAAGGGCACCCCTATTCCATGCAATTTCGATGACTTCGGCAATTTTTCTGTCACCCCGGCTAATTAGTGCTTCCAGAATGGAATTTTCAATAGTATGATAATGAATTTTGATATTCTTAGT
>JAKQEP010000027.1 GCA_029556475.1 Candidatus Atribacteria bacterium | reverse complement strand
TTCTTTAAACAGTGGGGTGGAAAAGAGAAAAACGCCTTTCTTGGAGGAAAAGAATACAAACAATTCCCGGCAGAAATAGCAAAACTGATGGAGGGTAAAAATTCACGGGTAAACTCTTCACGTAAAATGCAAAATTTGCCGGGTAATTTGCACCAGGATTAAAAAGTTTCAGCCCGATATAGAAATATATATTTTTTAACTTTAAAACGCTTAAAACGCGTTTTTTTATTTAAAATATTTTGTCTTACATATTGACAAAAAATGTAAGACAATTTATAATGAATTTTGTAAGACAAAAATAAAACAAGAAAGGGGCAAATTAAAATGCAAAAAACATACTTCAGGGAAAAACACAGCCGTCACCTGTGGAGTCTGGAATGTGGCGAAAAAGGGGAATGGAAGGTAAGCTATGTCCAAATAGGGGCTTGCCTGGAAACAAAAGAAGCCCTTGACCTGATGTTCTCCTTTATTGCCTATAATGCAGAAACAGATAAAATCAACATACCTCCTCCCGAATTTTACAAAACAAAATCCCACATCGGATATTCCGGCTGCCGTGATTTTTACGCTCAGACTGGAGGACATATCCGGTACGATATAATTCCTGGAACCGACATAATTCAGGAATACAAAACACCCGTCAAGAGAATACCCCTTGTTTACTCCTCAATGAACGACAAAGTAAATTCCGGGTTAACTATCACCTGGGATACCTTTTGGTCAGTCCTTCAAGTGTATCTTGAATATTTCGAAAAATCAGTATCCGAAAAAGACGAAGGACTTATCACTGAGCAAGTTGAAAGATGGTGGGGCCACTACCGTGAATGTTATGAAACGAGGGATTTTGAGGAAGTTCAAGAAAAGGGAATTGAACTGCCGGTAGATACATCTTATGTCAAAATAAAAGTAGCACCGGATAACTCCTTTTTTATCCTTTCAAATAATAACAGTGAATACCTTAAAATTAATACAAACATTCCTCACGAATGGAACCACTGTTCTTTACTTCGAGATGATTTCTTCTATAACCAGAGTGATATTATAAATGCCCTTAAAGAAAGAGATATTATATCTTATATTATAGAAGACGGAGAAAGAGAAAAACCCCATAGATGGATTTTCCTTAACATGCTAAATAATGACTGGTTTTTCATAGATAAAGAAGGCAGAGTTTGTGAAAGACATAATAATCCAGATGTACCGTGTTTCTTTATCCCGAATAAATTCGAGAAACCAGAACACTTCCAGGTTTACTTCTGTACAAAAGACAATGTAATATGTCTGGAAAATCAAGGTTTCTGGACACGGTTCGACCGGTACTTCTTCAATGGGTTCGGAGAAGAAGAACTGGAAAAGATGATTGCTACCCTGAATGAAAAAATAATGTGTGAAGTAATCCATCTGTATAAAACAGAACACGGAGCTATGCCCCTGGTAGATATTGCAGATAATTATATAAAAATATGTATCAGGGATAAAAAATTGCCGGAATACAAAGAAATTCAAATAGGCTGCCAGACAGTTCTGTATTATCCCGAAATCAAAAGACTCCACTGGCAGGATTACAATATTGAAATAGATGGGGACCCGGTGGATTTTGAACCCGGTGATTTTAACCTGATAATGGACCATAAAAAGAAGGTAACTGAGGCCCTAAAAAAATACGATTTAAAATGGATGGAAATTGACGGAGAGATAAAGTTTGAGTCAATAGAAATACCATTCTAAAATCAATAAGCAGGAGTGAAACATCTCCTGTTTATTATTATTTATTTTACCGGAAGAGGGGGTGATTATTTGACTGTAAAAAAGAAAAATAAAAAAACAAGCAGTGTAACTATAAGGCTCTCGGAGGTAGAAAGAGATGCCCTTATAAAAGAAGCAAAGGAAAAAGGACAAAAACTCTCTGCCTACCTTAGAGAGAAATTTGAAAAAAAGGAGTGATAGATATGGCATATAATTACAGCGAAGAAGGATCTGCTTACGCCCTGGTTCCTCTGGATAAAGCAGCAACATTAGCCGTGAGGAATATTGAGCCTGCAATGCCGGTTGAAATGATTGACCAAATGTTTCATATGCAGATTAATCCAAAGACCGGAAAATTCAAATTGGTCATCGACAAGGCCGGGCTTAACTGGAAAATGGACCAACTTTACAGGGGAAAGTATGATCTCAAGACAGATGTTTTAATGGGGGAAGAATACGACTTTATTAAAACAAATTGCCTGGGATTTAAAAAAGAAGACAGAGTTATAATCTGTAAATCTGAACTCAGGATAGAAGTTGCTAATGGCAAAGAAAAAGTATTTACCGCCTATGGCACTGCCACCCCTGATAATGTAAAAAAAGGGCAAAAACACCCCTTAGAACTTGCAGAAACCAGAGCAGAAAAAAGAGTATTGCAAAAAGCTACCGGATGCGGTTTTTCTGCTGCCGACTGTGATGAATTTCTTCCTACGACTCCAGAGATAGATACAAAAGAACTCATAGAGGCCCAAAGAAAAAGAATGTGGGTACTCCTGAAAGATGCAGGATATAAAGAGGAAGACAGATCAGGAAGAATTTCCTTTGTATCAAACTGTCTCGGCAGAAAGATAGAAAGTACAAAAGGCATGACTTACGCTGATTATCTTAAAGTAAATAATACCCTTGAAACTATAAAAAAGGGAGAAATTCCACCACCGCCAGAATGTAAAGGAGATATTATTGACGGAGATTATACCATAACAGAGGAACCTCCACTTCCACCGCCGTCACCGGGAATAACCCCAGATCAACTTAATCAGATAAACAATCTCTATATAGAAGCAAAATGGGATACCGAGAAACAGGAAAAATATTTTGCCTATATGAGAGAGAAGAACCCTGATAGATTCACTACTTTAAAAACTGCAGCAGATTTTTCCCAGGAAGACGCGGAAAAATTTATTTCTCTCCTTAAAAAGAAAGTAATAGAAGCTGACAGGAAAGCAATGGAAATTCCACCTCCGACACCTGCACCGGAGGAAGCTCCGATAATTGCACCGCAGGAAAGACATGCTCATGTCCCTGCTTCATATTCTCAGATAGCAGAGGCAGACGAACTTTTCAAACAACTGGAATATGACTGGCAGAAGAAAGGGAGATTCTTCGAAAAATACCGGTATGAAACCGGTGAGACTTATGTAAAATCCGTAAAGGATATGGATTTTATAAAAGCAGGACTACTCATTGACCATCTCAAAAAGGAACTGGCAGAGAAACATAAAATGGAGAACGGCCAGTTTCCCGGAGGAGTAACTGAAGAGGAAAACGAAGCAGAAAAACAGGATATAAGAGATAACACTATCCCGACAAGTGAAAAAATGCAGGATATGTTTGACGGTGATGTGCCGTTTTAAGGAAGGAGAAAGAATATGAAAGAATATGAAAGAATATATACGACACACTTTGGGGATTCTTATAGTAATGGAAAAATCCCTGTCCAAGATATAAGAATAAACGGAAAAAGTTTAGGGAGGAAAGGAACAAGGGTAATATTGAATGAAGAAATGGAACCCTGTGAAAGAGAAGGCATATCCAGATTAAAAAGGTCAATAGATATTATTATCGAAAAACCGAAAGAAGATAAAAAGAAGAAGGAAGAGGAACTTAAAAACTGGAAAAATACAATGAAAAAAGAACTCCTCTTTACCATAGGAAAACTCTTTAAAAGCATAGCCCTTTCGGTAAACGAACTTGAAATTCAGGGGTTTATAAAACATATATCAGTTCTTTTCCCTATGGAAACAGAGAAAACCTATGGCATCACCGTAGACAAAGAGAAAAAACAGGCCCTTATGATAAACAGCCTGTTTGAGTACTTCGAGGAAATTGACAAGCTGAAAGGTAAAGATATTCCCAGAGTCCAGAAAATGATAAAGGAGATCCAGGAAAATGCACGGGCTTTTAAAGCTGAAGTCAAGGCTCCACCGATCATGGGAGAGAAAGTACAGGCCTGTACTAAAGTAAAAGAAGACACAAAGACTATTGCAGATTTATTGCAGGAAGATCTTGAAAAGAGATGTAAGGATAGATTTAAACACGAAGAAAAATCAAGGAATTCAGGCAAAACTCAGGAAATGAAAGATTACGTATTTTTCGGGATAGATTTTGCTAAAGGCAAAGGCAAGACACAGGCGTTTAATGTTGGATTTAAGAACGGGAAAATAGTTATACAGGAGATATAAACTATGCCTACATGGACAATAACCTCGGAGCAGGTAGAAAAACTTACCGATGAAGGATTAAAGCAGTATTTAGATGAAAATAAGAAAGGAGGGAATACATTGATAATCAAAAATTGCATAGTAGAAAAATTCACACCGAAAGGACCGAATAAAGATGATGAATGTATTACTACTATTACAATCAAGGCCGTCAATATACCAAATTCACAGATTGCAGAACTGGCAGATATCTTAGGGGCAGAAGTGGATATAGAAATCAAATCTTCAATAGAAGACAGAAACGGCCAGTATAAAATGAATATATAGGAGGCTATTATGTTAAATAGAAAGGAGGAAGTTGAAGTATGGTATCTTTCATAGAAGATATTGCAAATGTTCTGGAGAGACATGGGAAATGTAAAAATATGCCTGCAAAGAAGGTTGCAAAGTTCATAGAAAGCAGTCTCAGGGCATTGGATAAAGTTACAGGACAGGAAGAAGAGAAGTCCACGCCTAAAAAAACAATGTCTGATTTTAAAGACAGTCCGGTTAGCATGTCTGCTACCACAGCAGTTAAAGAATAAATTCAAACATGGGAGGGTATAATATCCTCCCAGAAAGGAAAAAATTATGAACATTGTAAACAGATTTACAGGAAAAATAATTTTAACAGTCGAAACTTTAGAAAAAGCAAACCTCCGTGGAGCAGACCTCCGTGGAGCAGACCTCTGTGAAGCAGACCTCCGTGGAGCAGACCTCCGTGGAGCAAACCTCTATGAAGCAAACCTCCGTGGAGCAAACCTCTGTGGAGCAAACCTCTGTGGAGCAAACCTCCGTGGAG
>JAKQEP010000013.1 GCA_029556475.1 Candidatus Atribacteria bacterium | reverse complement strand
TTTATTTGGCAAGTATGATACCCAGGACCTATCAGGTACCGGTACATTTGGGAGTGGTTCACGAAGGAGCTCCTCAGGTGGATGGTATAGTGGTGGCAGCTGGGGAGGTGGCAGTTGGGGAGGTGGCAGCTCCTCTTCCGGAGGGGACTGGGGAGGAGGAAGTTTTGGTGGCGGAGGCTTTGGCGGTGGAGGCGGTGGAGCCAGCTGGTGACCCGGATTATCTTTAAACACTTATACGATGAGACTATCTCCGGAAGACGGGTTGATTATCAAAAAGAATTAAACCAGTCCATCATTTCTCATAAACTATTTGCCCAATATTCATTCCCGGAAAAGTAAAAGAAAGGAGCATAAGGTAATGTTCAAAAAAGTGTGTATTTTTTTTAATTATGAAAAATTCAAGGAGCCCAAAAAAAAGAATCCTGTAATTCATGTTTAAAATTAAGTATTTATAAAACTCAGTTTTTTAGTTAATTTAAATTGGTAAATAGGGTAGTTAAATTCTGGTCTGTCCATCGCTACGCTACCTAATAAAAAAAGAACAGATTCCGGATTTGGCATTGAGCTTCTCATTCTCAGTGTTCTTTTATAATTTCGGTTTAATCGCTAAATCCAGTTTGTGGTATAAATCATTCTTCTTATTTCTTTCTCATAATTCAAATAGGTGAAATAGAGTGCATACTTTGGTCTTAGATATTGCTTGAATGATGGATATTTAGACTGCCATTTTCTTGTAAATTCATTAAATCTGATTATTCCTTTGGATGGGTTATCGTCTGGAAGCTCCGGATCTAAGACCTCTTTTAAATCTTTTACTACCTGTAGTTTGTCTACCGGTTTCACTTTGGATACAATGTTTCTTGTCAGATGCACTGTGCACAACTGTATCTTAGCTTCCGGAAATACCCGGTTAATAACATCCTCTATGCCATTTAATCCATCCACAACTACCAATTCTATTCTTTTTACTCCCCTCTGTTTTAGTTGAATTAAGGCATCTTCCCAATTAGATGCCCCTTCAGTTGGGTGGTTGACCAGACTCAGAACTTCTCGTGTTGTATCCTGCTTTACGCCTAATATAGTGTAATAAGCTTCATTACTCACTTCATTCTCTCTACGTGTTGGCCAAAATGTGGCATCTATAAATACCACAGGATATATTTCGTCCAGGCCTTTCCTCTCTAACCAACTAAATACATCTTGTCTGGCCGATTTCATCATCTGACTAATCGCCGATTTACTATAATGATGATCATATAGTTTGGAAAACAACTTACCTACTTGCTCTGTAGTTAATCCTGACTTGTATAGCTCAAATGCTAATGCCTCGCTCTCTTTATTCTGATCCTTTATCAGCGCCAATATCAATGGATAAAAATTGTGATGTCGACTCCTGGGAATCATCAATTCCATCTTACCATTGTGTACGCATATCTTACTGAATCGGTATCCGTTGCCATAGTCAGAATGTACCTCATTAAATTCTTTCCGTTCCGCTCGCATAATTGCTTCTAATGATTGTTGCATTAACATACGATATCCATCTTTTCCATTTGCTATTGTCAATAATAGCTCCGAAATTTGTTCTTGTGTAAAGTCCATTTTTTTCTGATTTTGTTTTGTTATCTACAAAAATCTTAATTTTTGGCTTTACACACTTTTTTAAACAGTATCGAGCATAAAATATCCATCCGGCATTATGCTCCCTTCAGTTCGCCAGGCCAGTGGCATGGCAGATTATAATTGAGATTTACAGTTTGCTCAAGTCGGATTTGATCTTATCGATTTTCGACTGCTGAGCATTTATTTCTGATTGCTTACTTGCCTGGTCTTTTATGTTTTGTTCGATCTTAGCCTTAGACTCGGTTATTTTTTCTTCAGCTTTCTTAATATCCTTT
>JAKQEP010000150.1 GCA_029556475.1 Candidatus Atribacteria bacterium | reverse complement strand
AGTTTTAACATATCTTTAACCAGCTCGGATTCTATGCCTCCATTCAGTTCCATCCCAAGGTCTTTTAGCCAGCCACCTGCAGCGAATAAAGTATGTTTATCTGTTACAGGAAAACGGATTGAACCGACAGCACTAATAAATGTCTCATCGTTATTGTGATATAACTCATCAGTCCAATAGAGGTTTAGTCCATCGTGAATAACATTATAGCCATAAATAAAGAGTCCGTTTTGGTAATATGAACAGTAAGGAACTAATCCATCTTCGCTGGCAATCAGAACATCAGCTCCAACTTGGATAGGAGTTATATCAATATCTCCTTTTACAGCAGCACCAAAACCTGTTTTATTGGAACCGTCAACAAACTGAAAACATACGAAAGGATTCAAATCCAAAGTAGCAGGACCGGAAGCAAGAGTTACATAAGGCAGGAAAGATATTTCACCATCATCATTTTTATCATCATAACCTACAAAGCCATTAAATCCCCAAATAACAGGAGAAGTAGCTTCCAGAGAAGCAAGGAAAATAGTATAATCGTCATGCTTAAAATGGTTATTTTCCATATTTTTTAGCATTCCTGCTTGAACATTCATTCCAGCAATATCTCTATAAAGCATAACTCCTGCTCCATAATTGTCTAAAACCAAACTGCGATGATCAGCCAAATATTGTAAACCGGCTTTGATATTGGTCTTGATAATTGGCGAATAGTAATCCAGATAAAGTTCACTGGTTTCAATATTTATACCACCAGCTCCAATATTTCCGCCAGTAGTACTATCACCCCAGGTAATTTCTCCAATTTCAATAGCCAATCTAAAGTTTAACCCTTCCGTTAATTCTGAATTGAGACCCATTCGTAAACGGCTGTCTATATGACCTCCATCATTTTTTTCAGTATCATTATAGGCAGCGGCACGGGTAAGCATATCGGCATCATAATCAAAATTAATAGCAGCCAAAATGCTTATTAACAATAGGGTTGAAGTGAGAACAAGAACTTTTTTCACTTTTTTTCTCCTTATTTATTTTGTTTTTACTAATATGATAATTCATTACCCTGCCAATGTCAAGTGAATAAATACAACACTTTTCTTTTAGAGTTGTGATACTACTGCACTATTTGGGTTAAATTGAGAATGGAGAATGGATTTAGCGAGATGGCGAAAGGGCGAGATAGATTTTTTTACAAAGAGAAAAAGTAGATTTTGAACAAAGAGAAAAAGAGCGAAAGAGAAATTAAATTGAAAATTGAGAATGGAAAATGGAAAATGGAAAATTGATAATGAAGGTAGATATAGAATGAAAATAGTAAAGCAGGAATTAATCTAAGATTTTTAGGTTTTGGGAATTCCCAAAAAAGCAAAATCCCTAAAATCCCTAAAATCCCTAAAATCCCTAAAATCCCTATAATCCTGTTCATCCCAGACCTATTAAAATCCTCTTAATCCTTTAATCCTCGTTTCTAAAATCCTATCCGTGTGATTTTTTGTACCGGCGCTCGCTGTAGCGCCGAATAAATAAGGCGGAACAGCGTCCGCCTGTACAAAAAACGGCAGCCATATCGTCTCTACAATGTGGTTGCAGTTAGATAAAAAAATAGCGGAAATAATCTAAACTCTAATTTGCAGGAATAAACCACTGCCTTGTTTTATTAGCTATGCTTACCAGATTAAGCATAACAGGAACTTCAACTAAAACGCCTACAGTAGTAGCCAAAGCAACAGGTGAATCAGCTCCGAAAAGAGATATAGCTACTGCCACTGCAAGTTCAAAGAAATTGGATGCTCCAATTAAAGCTGCCGGTGCAGCAATATTATGAGGTAATTTTATTTGTTTGGTGAATATATAGCTTATAAAGAAGATTAAATAGGTCTGAATCGTAAGTGGAATGGCTATCAGGATAATATGGAGAGGATTATTGATAATAACTTCTCCCTGAAAAGCAAAGATAATAACAAGGGTAAGCAACAAACCGCTAATAGTAACATTATTGAATTTGGGAATAAAGGTTTTCAGGAAATAATCCTCTCCCCTATGTTTTATCACTGAATATCGTGTTGTTGCTCCTCCAGCTAAAGGAATAACAACGAATAAGATAACGGAGAGAATTAATGTATCCCAAGGGATTTTTATTCCACTAATGCCCATAAGTAATGCTACAATAGGTGTGAAGGCGACCAGAATTATCAAATCGTTTGTAGCTACCTGAACTACCGTATAAGCAGGTTTACCATTAGTTAAATGGCTCCAGACAAAAACCATCGCTGTGCAAGGTGCAGCACCCAACAAAATGGCTCCAGCAAGATAATCTTTTGCTAAATTTGTAGGTATAACAGATTTAAATACAATATAAAAGAAAAACCAGGCAATAGCATACATTGTGAAGGGTTTAATTAACCAATTTACAATCCAGGTAACAATTAATCCCTGAGGATTTTTACCTACATTTTTAATGCTGGCAAAATCAACCTTCATCATCATCGGATAGATCATTAACCAAATAAGAACGGCAATCGGAATTGAAACCTGAGCAAATTC
>JAKQEP010000133.1 GCA_029556475.1 Candidatus Atribacteria bacterium | reverse complement strand
GGGTCAAGTGCCAGAGAAGTTGTTTTTCCATAAGCAGTAGCAATTAAAGAACCATTTATTACTTCCCGGCTGCGGCAAACCCCTTTTTTCCCTTCGCTCAATAAACATCCCCGCGGGCAAAGCTGACAGCGTATTTTATTGCCTTCGTGCAGATAATACATTGCTTCTCTCATTATTCCTCCTTCAGCCATTTTTCCAATGCTTTAAAATATATATCCAAAGTGTGAGCATTTTCAGTCAAGACCTTTTTTGCGGCTTTACCCATTTTTTCTCGTAACTCTTTATTTTTATATATAGCAATAAGATCTGCAGGTAAATCGTCTTTATTGCTGATAATGATTCCTCCTGCCTGTTTCAGTTTTTTCACGGATTCTCTGCAGGAATAATGATAGGTTCCAATTACAACCGGTTTTTTGTAATAAGCCGGTTCCAGAGGATTATGACCTCCAAAATCATAAAAAGAACCCCCTACAATAGCAATGTCACAAATACAATATGCCTGATCCAAAATGCCTAATGTATCAATTATCAGAATTTCTTCTGCTCTGCTATTATCCTTTCTCAGAGTGAAACAACTATAGGAAAAATTATCTAATAATTCTTTCACTTCATCCAGGCGTCTGGGATGCCTCAGCGCTATTATTAAATGCAAGTTCGGAATAACTTCTTTCAGAGATGGATAAATAGACATCAGTAATGCTTCTTCACCGGGACGGGATGAACCCCAACAAATAATAAAATCGTCGCTTTTATATCCCCATTCTTCTCTAATCTTTTCTGCATTATAGTCCTTTAAAGCTAAAGAAAATTTGAGGTTGCCGCTCACATATACAGGTTTGTTAAATATTTTCCGATAACGCTTAGCATCATCTTTACTTTGCGTATGGATTTCGGTAATAGGACTCTGTAATTTCCGAAACAGGAATTTCAATAAACGGTAACCCCTTAAGGTGCGTTTGGACATTCTGGCATTTAAAAACAAAACAGGAACTTTATGGCGCTTTGCCCAAAGCAGCATATTAGGCCAAATCTCTGTTTCCACAATGCAAATCAGACCTGGATTGATTCGTTTTAATTGACGATTACGCAAATGTGGCAAATC
>JAKQEP010000130.1 GCA_029556475.1 Candidatus Atribacteria bacterium | reverse complement strand
CTTATTATCATAGCGCAGAACTGGGCAAAGTTCTTTCCTATGGCGGGGGCTTAATTTTTATTGAATCCCTGCGTCGTATCGTTCGTGTTTATGCTCAAAAGAAGTTTCAATTTAAAGACCTGGCTTTGGCAGAAACCCTGAATGTAATTATCTATTCCATTCTTTGTTTAGCACTTATCTATTTTTGGCGTTATGCCTGGTTGTTTATTTTGCTTTTTTACATTGGCAACTTGGGAGAGCTGGTCTATTTGTGTATTAAATTGCCGCGCATACCTGCTTCTTTGCTGAAAAGGGTTTTTAGTTTCAGCTGGCTGAAAAAGACCTTTGCACTGTTTTCCCGAAACGGCAATTTTCTGCTGATGGTTAATGCGATAAATCTTTTACAGTCCTATTCTATAAATGCTCCTATCTTGTTTTTGGGAACTTTGGTGGAGCCGGCTTTAATGGGTGTTTATTTCTTTGCATCACAACTAATTGCTATTCCGGTAGGGATGCTGAATACTTCTTTTGCTCAGGTTTTCTTTCCTGTTTTAGCTCAGAGTGAAAAGTCCGCAAGTGTTGCAGGTATAAGGCATTACACTTCTTTGGTGCTGAAAATAGGTATTCTGGCTTTGATTGTTTATGCCCTTCTTTTGCAATATCTGGTTCCTGTAATTTGGGGCGATAAATGGCTTTCGGCAATGCCGTTAATTCTTTATTTGGTAATCTATTATGGAACCAGTATGCTCCATAATCCGATTAGCGGAATACCTTTTATTTGCCGAAAACCGCAATGGGAACTGCTGTGGAATATAATTACTCTCTGTTTGCGTATTTTAGTGCTGTATTTGGGTTTGCAGGTTAATTTTGCTTTTGCCATATTGCTATTTTGTTTGGTCAGCGCAGTTATGCACTTTGCTTTTTACTATATGTCCTTAGCTTTATTGAAAGCAGATTTATGGCAGATAA
This sequence comes from Candidatus Atribacteria bacterium, assembly GCA_029556475.1. Taxonomy (GTDB): domain Bacteria; phylum Atribacterota; class Phoenicimicrobiia; order Phoenicimicrobiales; family Stramentimicrobiaceae; genus Stramentimicrobium. Next base: position 3,493 of record JAKQEP010000130.1, on the reverse strand, counting down.
CTATTGATATTTTAACTTATCTACCTATACTATTTGTTCTTGCGTTGGGCTGTTTGTATATGGGCAAATTCTCTGTTGTTTTTCCTTTGGTTGTGTTAATGGGATATTTTTTGTATCTATTAATAGCAGAAAGGGATACACTGAAAGAAATGCTCACTCTCTTAAAAAAATAAAGAATGAAAAATGATGAATGAATTTGGTGAGATAGTAAGATGGGATAATGAGATTTACGATGTGAGAGTTACATTATCCGAAATAACTGCAGTCCTTGAAGTGTTCAACAAAATGGGTCTTTAGGGGGACTACCATACATTGGCTAAGCCATAGTTTTGCCACTGATGTTTTAAATACTTTCTTGAATTTGTGCTAACCGACAGATCGCTATAATTAAACGATTTTGTGTAGCTGATTGCATTTAATGAAATAAATAACATAACAACCAGTACAAGAGTTGCTGTAATTCTTTTCATCTTGTCTCCTTTTTTATCTTATCCTCACAACCTTGGAAGTGAGTGTTTTTTTATCTTTATCAGTAAAATTTACAAAATAAATGCCAGAGCTTGTTAATCTGCCTGTTTTATCTTTACCATCCCATTGAAATGAAGAATACCCAGGGGCATTTGTCTCGTAAACCAACCTGCCTCTTAGATCATAAATCTTAATATTCTCTATTCTAAATCCTTTGCTTTTTGCCTTAAGAGAAATGGTTACTGCATCTCTGAAAGGATTTGGATAACACTCCAACCTGATATCGGGAATAGATAATACTTCATCCTGGACACCGACATATTGCTCTGTTAGGATTGTAGCATAATTTGTATATTCTTCAATTGAATATTCACCAGAGTAAATGAATAATTCATTGAAGCCGTCATGATTCATGTCTCCCAATTGATACCCAGAGCCATAACCACTAAAATTGTTTTCACCTGAATTGAGATAGTCAATGTTGAGATCTAAAACAGAGCTTATTTGTTTATAAATGCATAAACATCCAAATTGATCTGATGTCCCCGGAATAAATTGAGAAGAAACGAAAAAGTCCGAATAGGGATCGTTGGTAAGGTTACAATAAGAACGAAGCCAAAAAGATTCTGAAACTTGAAAAGTAGTATCGAAGGGAACAAGTGAGCTCCACTCGCTTTGCCCGTATACAATTCTTAACGAAGAACTGTATAGATAACCGTGTAGAATGATAATGTCGTCATATCCATCCCCGTTAAGGTCTCCATTGGCAATTATATTCCTTACCCAATAGCCAATATCACTGGTTATTAGTGATTCAAACACAGGATTAGTACTCAATGAAATTCCACCCGCATAGACCTTCAGTTCATAGATGTATCCTAAATCAGAGTTCTGAGGGTTAATCATTCTTTTGTTGCCGAGGATTATATCATCAAAACCATCTCCATTGATATCACCTGTTTGCATGTTTATCCCCAGATATTCATAAATCTCGCTACCCCAGATATGCAATGCTGGAATTGTACTAAATATATTACCGCCCAAAAATACATACACATTACCCCAATTTTCATATTGGGGACCTTCTGCATATACCAGCAAGTCATTTATACCGTCACCATTTACATCGCAATTGGTTATCAGATTCTGACCGAATCCCAGATCCCAACTTTGAGTATAGCCATAAGGCAAACCATCAATAAATACATCAGGTTGCTCCGCTAGTGTATTGCCTCCCCAATAGATGGCAATTGCTCCTTGATGTATTAACCCGTAATATGGAATTCCTACTACCAGATCACTAATCCCGTCTCCATTCAAATCACCTGCATAAGCGATGCTGTAGCCAAATCCACCACTAATAGACGCAGGGCTATTGATAATCTGATCCGGTATTGAATTGCTATCCGGAATGCTATAGTAAATATATAGTGTTGCATCAAAAACATTATATCCACCCTTACATCCAAAAACCAAGTCCGGTGTGCCGTCTCCATTGATATCACCACCTGCATCCACATTTCTCACGAAACCCTCATTGACCGGAATATTAAACCTCGTGATTTCTTGTAGCGATGCTTGGGCTTGAAGTTTGGTGGCGCATAACAGTATCAGAACCCAATTAAAAAAAAGTAAAGAAATAGATCTGTATTTCATATTACGCTGAGGGGGGTTATATAATCCCGGCATTATGCCTATCTTGTGTATTATCCGTAGCCGATCTTTTTGTTTAGCCATATATACCTTCAAAATATAGTTGAGTCCCCAATGTTGGTGTAAATTCCAACACATTGTTTCTAAGGTTTTTTGAGGACATTTTATTGTCCTCATTTCTCACAATCTAATTAATGTAATCAGACAATTATATTATTTCCAGCTTATCAATTCGTGTCAAGTTTATTTTTATAAAAGGTGGGTGGTAAAGGAAAAAATATCCCCCCTTATTATCCTTATTCTGGCTGAAGCGAATTAATAACTATGCCAAAAACTTTCCAGCACGCTATCATAAACATCTTATCCGCACCATCAATGTTAATTACGATTACCTTACTCGCTACTTGGATTATAACTTCCTAAATACAAATAATAATCTTCTGGAAAATCTTAATAAACAACTAAATAGGAAATTAAAGAAACTGGATAATTTCAATTCCATAAATTCGTTAATTGCATTTGTCAAACTATGATTTTCCGATTATTTTATTAGAAAACAGCCCCACTTAAAGGAACACTTCAAAAGTCCTTGTCCTTTATTCAGGAAAAAGAATCTCACTGCTTTAGCTCTTACATTTTTTCATTCTTCATTTCTTAAACACATATTTCCCGTTTATATTCGTTCGCATTTGCATATTTTGAAGTTTGCTATCCTCATTAAAATTCGCTTGTAGGTAAAGTCCTGTAGCGCTATTAATCATAAAATCCTTTTTTTCTGTTTCATCCTGCTGATAGAAATAGCTCACTGTTCCTTCGGCAACAAATTTTCGTAGTTGTTCATCCAGAAAATCCATAGTAATCAGGTCAGCATCTACTTTATTTTTCTTTTCTCCCAAGCGTTCTTCGGCAAAATCAATATGGCAGGAATCAATTAATTCGGCTTTAACTAATTCCCGTTCTTTCAGATAGAGATGAAATTCGGTAGCTTTGGCATCGGCAAAATTAGATACAAACTTGGGTTCTCCGGTAAAAATTGCCTTTTCTTCTTCCAGAAAATAGATTAAAAAATCGCTGGTAGTTTGAAAGTCACCTCTATCTACCTGAACATTGAAAGTGGCAATAAGTTTGCGTTCCGACTCAAAATATTCCATTTTTTCTGCTGCAACGGCAAGAGTATCTTCTATTCCTGAAGTAAGATAGGGTTCATCCAGCATTAATGCATAGCCGTTTCTTCTATCCCATTGTGCATAGCCACATTTTACCCGGGCATTTTCCTGATAATCAAAACCCCGCACTCTGCTCCAGGCAGTCAGGACTTCATTTTTTTTGTCGTAGGTGGCAAAGTTACTTTTCATCCATCGGTAGATGCCTT
>JAKQEP010000106.1 GCA_029556475.1 Candidatus Atribacteria bacterium | reverse complement strand
TACTATTACTGGTTACAAATTGAAGATTTGGATGGAGGTATATCCTATTCTGCTGTCTATACTGTTCAAGTGACTACTGGTGGAGTTACAAATCCCATAATACCAAAAATTACTGCTTTGCTTAATCCTTTTCCCAATCCTTTTAATCCTGATGTAACTATTCCTTTTGATCTTGCTGTAGATGGCAATGTTACCTTAAAAATTTACAATTTGAAAGGGCAATTGATTAAAAACCTTTTAAATGAAAATTGCAAAGCAAATTCTTATCGTATCCTTTGGGACGGCAAGGATAACGAGGGACATACTGTTTCTACCGGAACTTATATTATTCGGATGAATGCGCCCAATTATCAAGCATCACATAAAATCTCCTTGATTAAATAAACTATATTCTCCCTGATCTAACAGGTGTGTATCTCTGGTATATGCACCTGTTATTTTTTTGCTCGTTTTTGCTATTCTGCATTTATACTTTAAGTTTCTTCTGCAAAACCCCCGCTCTTATTTCTCTAATTTTCGGAAAAATTTGGATGATGTATCTTACTAATAATATATGGAATTAGGAGGGTCTTCCTTAATAGCATTGCTTACCCATTGCTTACCCATTGCTAATGGCATTAGTATTGGGTAAGCAATGCTTCCGTAATACACCTTGGAAATCAAGAAAGCTATTGACAGATTTGCCATAAAAAAGATTGTGACAGACAATAAAATATCTTTAATGATGTTAAAGTTATGGAGGATAAATGAATACACCTAAAAGAGTTTACCTCTTCGGAAATGGAAAAGCCGAAGGCAGTGCAGAAATGAAAAATCTCCTCGGAGGAAAAGGTGCCAATCTTGCTGAGATGAATCTTATTGGCGTTCCGGTTCCACCCGGATTTACTATTACTACAGAGGTTTGCACTGAATATAATAAATTTGGTTCTGCCAAGTTGAGAGAAATTTTAAGTGCTGATGTGCACAATGCTATAAGGCATATAGAAGGTCTTGTTAATATGCAATTTGGCTCTGCTGAAAATCCACTTTTGGTTTCAGTGCGCTCAGGTGCCCGGGCTTCAATGCCTGGAATGATGGATACTATTTTGAATTTGGGCTTGAATGAAACAACTATTCAGGGTTTAATTAAGAAAACCAATAATGAAAGGTTTGCCTGGGATAGTTATCGTC
>JAKQEP010000015.1 GCA_029556475.1 Candidatus Atribacteria bacterium | reverse complement strand
CCTTCTGTCATACTTTTATTGAAGTTTGCTGATAATCGTTAGTGCCACCAACCCGCCCGGATTTGATTTTCTGCCCGCCCCTATACCGCCCAAGAAAATCAAATCCTCTTCCCACCCTTTAAAACCCTTCTGTCAGGCTTTTAATTAAGGTTGCCGATAACCGTTAGTGCCACCAACCCGCCCGGATTTGATTTTCTACCCGCCCCTATACCGCCCAAGAAAATCAAATCCTCTTCCCACCCTTTTAAACCCTTCTGTCATACTTTTATTGAAGTTTGCTGATAATCGTTAGTGCCACCAACCCGCCCGGATTTGATTTTCTGCCCGCCCCTATACCGCCCAAGAAAATCAAATCCTCTTCCCACCCCTCAGACCCCTTCTACCATGCTGTTACTGGACTTTGCCGATAATCGTTAGTGCCGCCAACCCACCCGGATTTGATTTTCTACCCGCCCCTATACCGCCCTGGAAAATCAAATCCTCTTCCCACCCTTTAAAACCCTTCTGTCAGGCTTTTAATTAAGGTTGCCGATAACCGTTAGTGCAGGCAACCCGCCCCGTGGCTCAGCCTGTGACGCAGTCCCAGACATCGCCACCTGTCCCCTTTTTAATTGTTCTTCTCTTTGTTGTTAGTTCGTTCATCAAAAACGATCATGAATCGCTCAGTGGCTTAAGCTGTGTCCATAAACAATCTGCCTGGCTCTCCTGCCCCCTCCCCGCCCTGAGCCAGGCAGACGCTTATCGATCCGTTTTCTTCCCAACCAGCAGAAAAACTTAAATGGCATTGCAAGCAGAAAACAGCAAAGATGCACTGCTTAAAGCAGCATAGCTTTTGCAGCAGCAGAGAGAGCAGATCAGAAATTGCATAGCTGCACAGGCAGAGCCGGAAACAATCAATGCATAGCAGAAAACAGCAGATCCTTAATTTAGCAGAGCAGATGAGCCGGCAAAAATTCTTATTCTATTACGCCCTGGCTTTATAAAATTTCATATAATTGTAAAAAAGTTTATGTCACTTTTGTTTTTTTGAAACCTGATACTATTTTTCAAACTACCCAACAAACAAAGCAAGTCATATCAACACTTTCCCGATAATGAATAACTAATACTGAATTAGTTCGTCATTATGGAGAAGAAAAAAATAAGGCAAAATGTCCGACTTTTGTTTTCTCAGGGTGGTATATTTTTGATTGCCGATCCTACAGGCTCTCAACATATAATCCGGACAACTCCATCTGCTAAATCCGGCGAACTCGCTCCATCCAGACTCAGGGAGAAGACTCGCTGTTACTCTCTTTTAAGATCTTTTCTCTAAAATCGACGCAAGACTTTTCGCAGTAGCTCAAAGACTTGCTGCATAAAGCGTTTCATTTACAACACGATAATTTGACGCGAGACTTCTCCCTTAACCTCAACCTTTACAGCCTTTCTGCACCGGTCCGGCAAAACCTTGAGTAAGCAGGTTCTACCGGCACATTTCCGCAAAAGCCGAGCCATAAAAAATAGGAGCTGCTGCATGCAGAGTTTGCACATAGCACGCATGCAAAAGAGCATGAGCAGAGCAGCAGACAAAGCAGACAACATAGCTGCTGCTGCTGGAGCCGGGAATATTAATTATCAGTTCTACCGGCACATTTTCGCAGAGCCGGGCCCTTTGCAAAGATAAGAGCTGCTGCATGCAAAAGAGCAGAGGCAGTGCATAGCAGTGCAGCATGCAGAGCATGATAAAAGAAATGCTGCAGGCGGAGCCGGGAGCAGCTATGCTTTAACTTTTGCTGCAGTAGATATCCTGGGTGAGCAGAAAGGCAGTTATAGCTGGCAACCCGCCCTGCCCCAACCCTTTTAACCGAAATATGATACTCTTTATGAAGTCAGTCCAAAACCGGGGGAACCCACCCGGCAAAAAGCGGGCGTCAAATTGCAGTAGCAATTTGACTTGCCGTGCCCGCCCACGCCCCACGCACCCCTTCACGGCAAAAAAAAGCCAGTAGGCTTTTTTGCCCGCTTTTTGCCCCGCCCTCTGAACCGATCTTATCTTTGTTGTCATTTAATTCGTTAAAATAGAACATGAATAGCTTGAATGTATAGGAATTTTCATTTTTTACGGCGTAAAATAGAGCTTTAAGCCAAGTTCGCCCGAAGGGCGTTAAGTTCTAGCTTAAGCTGTGTTTATAACAAATTGCCTGGCTTTCCTGCCCTGCCCATCGCCTGGAGACAGGCAGAAGCTTATGAGGCCCGGCAATAAATCTACTGCAGCAATCAGCAGAACTTTTGCAGAATCCAGTAAAGCAGAGCAGGATAACCGGGATTTTGCCATAGGTAAAATCGGCATTGAATCTCTGAATTTGTATTTTGCAAGCAGAACCAGAATAGGCATTGCAGCAGCAGAGCCGGGGAAAGCAGCGATTAAAAGCACGGCACAAAAGGCAATGTCCTTGCATATCAGAGCAATCCAGAGGAGGGAAAGCAAAACTGGCAGTAAATCAGCAAATAGCACTTGCACTCAGAGCCGGCAGAGCAGAACCAGGCAGCAGGTGTTTAATGCGAAGAGATTTGCTTCAGGCAAAATGTTTTAAATTGCATTTTACATATTGCACCTGTGAGCATGACAACAGACATGTAACAGGGGAAGCAAATCCCTTCTTGGTGCATCTCAAACCGGGGGAAAGCCAGGGAGGCAAAATTTCGCCTTCAATTGTACTCCAAAATTGTTCTGCCACAGAAGAAGGCGAAAATTTGCCCCTTGCAAAACGTATTGTAACAGCACTGTAGGAAAACAAGAATAATCTTTCCGGAACCTTTATAAATACCTCATAAACCATTAACCGGGGGCTTTTTTGCCTTCTTACCTCATGATTCCCCCACCCGAAAAAGTAAATATAGTATAAAAAAAATTTAGTAAAATTTTTTTTATCTCCATATTGACTTTTTCCCACCCTGAGAAGGCTAGTTAAGAAGGCAAAAAAGCAGGTCTGCAAAACGCCATGAGGCATATTTTGTATGTGCTTGGGCGGATGGGCGGAATGGTCAAAAAAGAAACGGTAAAAAGTGGCTAAAAATAAGAAGTTTTATAAATTACCTGCAGAACTCAGCCGGCATAGTGGCAGACTTTAAACTTTTCAGCTGTTTTTTTAACTTTCATGCTCTGCTGGCCGGGCTGAATAAAAGAGGCTGGTTAAGGGAGTTTTTAATTGGAGCAGATGCCCGGGGGCGGATGTCTGGATGTGCCGAAGGTCTCCCGGTTCTGTCTTTATCCTGTTTCATTTCTGCACCGGCGGGCCCGGCGGATGTCCGGGAAAAATGCCGGAAAATTTGATATCTGTTTTTATCATCACTGCCCAGGGGCGAAGCAGCAAAAAAAGAGGCTGGTTAAAGGCTTTTTCGATTTTTTAAACTGCCCAGGGCGGAAAGCTGGCTATCTCGGATGGGCGGCAGCAGTGCCTGGAAAATTGACATCTGTTTTTATTTTTACTGCCTCGCCAACCGAAGCAGTAAAAAAGAGGCTGGTTAAGGGCGTTTTTAATCGGGGCTGCTGCCCAGGGGCGGAGGTTCGGATCTGCCGGGGCTGCTGGATGGGCTGCAGCAGGGCCCAGGGCGGAGCCAGGGCCGGAGCTGCAGTAGTGCGGAAATTTTCATTCAAGAGCTGCAAGCGGATCAGCTGCCCGGGGGCGGCGGGGCCGGAGCCGGGAAGCTCCAGCCCTTTTCCGCCTAATTCCTGCTCTTTGCAAGTCTCATTTTCTCCAGGTTTGTTATGTGCCTGCTGGCCTGCTCTCTCGTAATGGCTGCAAGGTCAGTGCCGGGTTTTACATTTAGCTCTTTGCAGAGGTCCTCAAGGTAGTGTAATTGCTTTTCACTTATCCTGCCGTTTCCATTCCCGTTCCCATTTCCGCCGTTATTCCCGTTGCTCCCGTTAGTGCCGATATCCTCATGGCGGATCTCCTGCCCGTTCTCCTGCTGCTCCTGCTCTTGCTCCTCTTCTTTTGCTGTCTGGCTCATGGTCTTGCCGTTCCCTTTATCCCTGTCCAGTTTTACAGGAGCATCTGCGATCCGCCCCTTCTCTATTCCTTCTTCAAGGTCGAATGTCTGTAATGTGCCATAACCTAACGCTGCAAGTGCCCGGCCTATTGCGCCGGTTTCAGCCTTTTCCGCGTAATCTGCAAAGCTGCTTCTGATTTCCATCTTTAGCCCGGAAGCCTTATGATTGCCTTTTTCGTCAAATATGTCTGCTCTCACCAGGGCGATCCCCTTCTCTAAATCCAGATGAACAAGATCTGTTCTGATATCCCACGCTGCATGCTCAAGGCGGAACCAGTGCAGCCGGAATTTTACTTCCAGGTAATCCCTGCCGGATACTTTGATTAAATATTTGTGAGCATCAAAGTTGTGTTTTCCGTCTCTTCTTGCCTTTTCCTGATTTTTCCAGGCTATCCAGTTGTTTACTGCTATTATATGTTTGCACTCTACAGGAGGATTAAAGCCTGTACACCTGTTTACATAATCAGGACAGTTGCAGCTTTTCTGCTGTCCTTCTGTCGTAATGAAATAAGCACCGCCGGTTATTGAATTATCTACTCTGAATGTTCCATCTTCTTCCAACTGGCTCACCTGTAAAGAATCCCCGTCTTTTTGATAGTTAAAATACCTCTTTTGCTGTTCCTCTTCTCTCGAAGTCTCTTTCTTCTCCCTTGTCTCTTTTACTGCTAACATGATTTTTGCTCCTTTCTTGATTGAAAGGGGTATTCATGGTAGAATGGATTTACCGAGTGGGTTAGTTTCTGCCGACCAAAGCTTTGAAACTAGCTCGCTCCTGTTTTATACCCTCTTTCATATTTTTAGTTGATTTAAACTTATTCTTTTATTCAATTTTACACCTCCTTTATACTTCTAATTATATCAAAATAATCTAATAATTGCAATGGTTTACTTAAATTTTTATAACATTTTTTGCAAATAAAATTCCTATATAATTAAACATTTTTCACTTTTTTGGCGATCCTTAATTATTCGTATCTCCCGTAAAATTTCAGGCATCAAAACCGAAAAAACGAATAAAATAAACCTTTTATGTGACAGTTAAAAAATTAATTATTTTAAAATAAAGAAGGATTTTAAAGTAAACTATAGAATATTGTATTTACTAAGGTTTACTAATATAAATAGTAAACTATTTATAAGGAGGTTATCAATATGGCAGAGCTTACAACCTGGTCAGTTAAAATGACAGATACTTTGAAAGAGAAAATAGCAGGCAGCCTGCAGGAAAGCGGGCTTACAGGCAAGGAATTCATGGAAGTCCTTTTAAATACTTATGAGCAGGTAAAAAAAGACAGGCCGGAGATAATGCCGGATCTGGATGAACTGGAAACCATTACTAAAAGAATCTGTGCCATATACGTAAATATTGGAGAGAGAATAACAACCCTGTTAAACGATAAAGACAATTCTTATAAAATTCTTGTTGAAGAAAAAACCGATTTAGCCCGCACCCTGCAGAAGAGAATAACAGAGCTTGAAAATGCTATTAAAGAGAGAATAACTGTTGCTAAAGAACTTACTGCAGAAAGAGATAAGATCCAGGAGGAGAAGATTAATCTGGAGCTGCGGCAGCAGAAAGAGCTTCAGCAGCTTGCAGAGATAAACCAGGGTAATAAATCCTTGATAGAAGAATACAGGCAGAAAAATGATACTTTAACAGGACTTCTGGCAGAGTATGAGACATATAAAAGCCAGATCCAGGAACTAAAGAAGGAACTGGACCAGGAAAGGAATAAAAGCAAAGAAGCCCAGGGGAAGACTAAAGATGCAGAAGAAACCCTTAAAAGAACCAAAGAAAGATTATTCCAGACAGAGGAACGGTATAAGGCTCAGATAGAAAACATAATAGATCAGCACTCCTTTGAAAAAGAAAAGGCACTTCTGGAGCAGGAGAAGTCTTTAAGGAATGAACTCCAGGCGGTGAGAGATGAATATAATAACAGGATAAAGGCTCTACTTGATGAGATTGAAGCAAGGAATAAGGTTTTAAATAAACCTAAAAATAAGGATAATTAAACAAACAGGGTAAATCTTCCATGAAAAAGTTATGATAATTGAGTATTTATATGGGTTTTATTAAAAATTGCATGTCCATTTTTACAAAGAGTTTACCTAGTATAAACGATTCTTTTATGTAACGTCGTTAAATTCGCCTTTAATGACTTTATTAAAAATTTAAACCCTGTAATTGCAAGGGATTCTTGCAATCCGGTAAATTATAAAAAATTCATTTATTATAAACTACTTAAAAGCTAGCAAAATCAAGACATGCATCAAAATAGTTAACTAAATTTATAAAGATTTTTTCTTTACTATAATTTATATTTTAATTATCGTCTTCATCTTCATCTTCATCTACAACAGTTCCTACTTGACCATTATCTTCCATATAATTAAATTCTACTTTACTCCATATAATTATTTCATCTAATACATCCTGTATATGTCCATTTTTCACAACTTCATCGAAAATTTCTAAAAGCATTGGAATATTTATTATCTCTTCAATAGCACTCATGTATTTTGCTATAACAGTGTCTACTGGATATTGCTCTCGCGCCCCTTTTTCAAGCCGCTTATAAATTTCGTCTATTGAGAGATTTGTTTTTACAACAAATGAAATTGGGTAGCGTTCTATCTTATCAATATCTAAAAAATATTTTTTTACATCTAAAGTTTCGGTAACTTGAAAGAATCGACCAAGTGGTTTCATAACAAAATCTATACCACCGTCATTTGCGTTTGTACGTCCAGTTTTGTAAAGTATTAAATTCTTTATTTCGATATTTTCTTGTGTAAGTCCAATAAATATAATATGTTCTATGTAATAATGTTTTAAAATAGCATAACTTACAATTTCAAATATTCTAGCGTCTTTTTCAGGTGCGATTAACTCCTTTATAAATTCTGTAACTTGCTCCTGTTTGTAATCAGAAATTTTTTTAATGGATTCACAATCTTGAATAAACTGATCAAATGACTTTCGTTTTATATCAACATACGCATCAATAATATCTATAATAGATCTTGCTATGTTATATCGGTAACCAGAAATTTCTACAAATAAAAGATTTTCATTGATCCAATATTTCTGCAAATCAACATTACGAAGTATTGGTCTTCGGCTGTCTTCTGAAAAAAACTTATGGAATTCATCATTCGTTCGATTGTTTAAAGCATGATTTTGAAGCTTTTGACCAAATGGTAGTTCTCGTATTCGACGTAAGAGAGGTGTAAAATCAGCACCTTCATATTGGTTATATTTACCGGATTTATTAAACCCTTGTTTGAGGTAATCTTCTACGAGTACATAAATAGCGTAAAGATTCGCAAAGCTACTTCGTGACTTCGAACCAAGATTTGCTGATCTTGTCTTATAGTTAATATACTTCAATAAAGGGCTTACTTCAAAAACAGTAATTGCGTTTTTTTCAAAATGTTTTTCAAGAATCTTTATAATTTTCTGAGTAAATAGATGTTTCATCAGGCACCTCAAATAATTTTAAATTTTTATCGTCCGTATAAGATTGATCATATGTTTTTACCAATTGATTTAATTGCTCTCCTTTATACTCCGTAGCTATAGCCAATCTCCTCAGTCCAATTTTCACATAATCCTCTTCAATCTCAATTCCTATAGATCGTCTGTTGTATATTTGTGCAACAAAACATGTTGTGAACGTACCTGCAAATGCGTCTAGTACTAAATCGCCTGGATTAGAACTAGCCAATATAATTCTTTTTAGCAATTCCACAGGTTTTTGTGTAGGATGTGATTCATATTCAGACATTCTATAGCGAACTCTATTAATTGACCATACATTCCCAGGTACTTTGGTTGAATTGTATGCAGTCGGAGTTGGTTTTCGATAGTCAATGAGTTTTCTTATAGCTCCAGTTCGAGCTTGCACAAGGATGTCATTTGCGTTAAAAGTATAATCATTGGGATTTTTAATACAATGTAATATAGGCTCATAAAGAGAACCGAAATAACGTTTCGCTTGAACGCCAGAACTATCGTAATACCAAACAATTCGAGAGAGAATAGTAAGATGTTTTCTCATGTAAATATCCAAGTAAGGCATATTTTGAGTTGCTGCCATTAAGTAAAAGGAACCTGTATCTTTTAATTTAGCAATACACAAGTCTATCCAAGTATAGCACCACTCAAGATATTTCTCGTTAGATTCCCATTTATCTTTTCTCCCGTTGAAATTCTTTCCGATATTATATGGTGGGTCACAGAAAATCAGATCAACACTTTTATCTGGAATATGAGATTTTAACACCTCAATTGCATCCCCCATAATTATTTTATGATCATTTTTTATAAAAATCTCCATATGTTTTCTCCATAATGCTACAACAATTTTATTCTCTTTTAATACAAGTAGTTTTTTACCTACAAATATCTATTCTCTTTTTCGTTGAAAAATTAATAAGTCCTTTTATTTAAAGGAAATCAACAGTATTTTGCAATTTTTCCTGTTAGATTTCCTTTATTAAAAATTAAGTTAAATGTTTTCTATATCTTTCCTATTATTTAAAATCCACCCTATATAAAATTCAAATAAAATATAGGTAACAAATAGCTCTTTCGAGGTTGGGTAGTCGGGTAAGGGGTATAGAAACGATTCTTGCAGAAAGGCCCATGACCAGCATAGCTGCAGCCAACTGCAATGTAAATTAAAATATATTATTTATAAACTTACCTATGACTTATTTATGTAAAAATGTTGATTTTAAAAGGCTAAATCAAATCTAACACAATAGGTCTTATGTTATATTTGAAAAAAACTATTAAATACTTATCAATAAAAGGTTTGAACATATATTCTAATATTATCCTTTATTATCCTTAAAATTATTACTTTTAAATCTAACATAATATGTAACTTTTATAGATTGTGTTAGATTTAATCCACCTTTATAGAAATACTTGGCATGAAACGATGTGTATATATTAAGTTAAACTTATAATTTACTTTTGTTTACTTTGCAGTACATTACAGCTATGCTGGACATGGGCCATACAGTAGTTTTCTTATCTAAGAAAAGACCAATATATGGCTTATCAAATTTATATCAAAATCTATATTATCAAATCATCCAGATTTTAATAGCTTTATATATAAAAAAACTTAGAAGTAAAAAAATATATACACATATAATAATTTTAACTGTCTTTAATTCAAGTTCTGTTACAGGAGCATATTTTTTAGGGTCTTTTCCTTTTCCTAAAAACTCCCATTCTTTATCATAACAAGGATATGGTAATAATTTCTCCATTTCACTTATAACTTTAAATTTCCCTGAATTAAGTTGTTTATATGAACTAATACTTTTTCCCCATAAATATAAAAAAGCAAATGTTAGAGTAACAACAAGTATAAAAATAAATATTTTCTCAACATAAAAATCATCTTTTCCAGTGATTAATGCAAGGACAGCCATTAAACTTGATAATAATGACACATAAAATTTATTCATTTCATTCCTTCTATTACTTATTCTATCTGTCATTTCTACGAATAATTTATATTGTTCTAATAACTGTTCCTTACTATCTTCTTTTTGTTCTTGATTATTTTTTTTTACATTATTTTTACTCATAAAGAATTTTTTCTAACTGCATCTAAAATAGATGAAGTATTCCATCCTACAACTTCAATAGCATTTGATGCTACATATTGAGGAATCTTACTTGACCCCCACGGTAACACACCTATTATAGGTTTTCCAAATTCTACAGAAATATCTATTTCTTCTTTTATCCAATAACTATATGAAACGTATAATCCAGCTAATATTATAACACAATTTACAGGTCTAATTTGATTTTTTAAAGCTTTTACTAATTGATTCTTACCAAAATCAGTAGCTGAATCTATAGCTGGATCATGTTCTGGACAACTATAATTTCTCCATTTAAAATAATCAGCATTTTTTAATAAATTAACAATACGATCATAGTCATCACCATATTTCCAAGAATGGCTAATAAATAAATCATAAGTTTTTAAGTATGGCATAACAACATTTCCTTTCGGTAATTTTATTTTAAGAAAAATTAAAAATGAATTATATTATACCATATTTGGGGTAAGGAAACGATTCGTGTTTTAAACAGCCACAAGGTAGAAAAGTGTTATGCTGCCTTTAAAGGAGTACCGGGATCAAAACGCCGAATTTTGGCGTTAAGGTATGAACTTATAAAATCTACTATACGGACTACCCGCTATTATAGACGAAAATAGCGAAAAATTGCAGTAAATTTTTCTGTAATACCGGGAGGTTTTGGTATTATAGAATTTAAATTTTTCCACCTTCCAGCGGATGAGTCCTATCATACTCCACCACATCATACCTCTGAGCAGTATAAAGATACACCATCGTAGTCAAAATATACTCATGCCCCAGAAACCTCTGCAATGTCGGAAGCCTCATAGAATTCTCATAACAATGAGTAGCATAGGCATGCCTCATACTATGCGTGCTAAAAACCCGCCCCATTGCCTCATACTTTGCCGATATCCCTGTCATCTCCCCGGCTCCCTCCACCACTCTGCGGATCTGCCTCAAAGTAATCCTAAAAACAGACTCCTCCAGCCCCTTCCCCTCCTGCCATGCTTTGAGCTGCTCCAGAGTCCCCCTATCAATTGCACAATAACGATCCTTATCACCTTTGCCGGCTCTTACAAACACAGTCTTATTATCATAAAAAATATCACAAAATCTTAAATTCTCAAGCTCCTCAGCTCTCAGTCCCGTAGCATAGAGCGTCCTTATAATCAAATTATTCCTGACAGCCAGCTTCCCTTTCTTATAGGCAGTCATAAGCTCCCGGCACTCCTCCCTTGAAAGAGTGGCAGGCAATTTCCTGTCACGGGTCCAGCTCCAATCTGCAGGAAGTTTCCCGAACTCGCTCTTAAGCTCTGCTTTGATCTCTTCAACAGCACTCTTATATTTACCGGCAATCTGCCCTCCCTCTTCCGGCTGCTCCGGCTGCTCACCCTGCCCCGGTTCATTATCAGCTTTATTCATAAGTCACCTCTCTACCAGATATTTCATATATGCTTCTAAAATCGCTCCTAACGCATTTTAAACACGGCAAATGTAAATCTTATCCATGAAAATTTCCAGCCCTTTTTAGAAGCTTATTTAAAAAATCTGACTAAAATTTATCAAAACCCCCCTGTTTTGAGGTATATTCTGCCAAAAATCAACCTTCCTAAAACCTCAAAAAACGTCTATTTTACGCCATTTTAGCCCTAAAACGCCCTGTTTTACCCCTAAAATGACCGACTTACCGGAAATACGTCCTCAAATTGACGAAGGAAAAAGTCGGACATGCTTTTTGCAAGCAATTTTTTTACAAAATTTTCATAACATTCCTTACGGCCAATTCTCCACAGACTATGCAAGCAATTTTTTTACAAAATTTTCATAACATTCCTTACGGCCAATTCTCCACAGACTATGCAAGCAATTTTTTTACAAAATTTTCATAACATTCCTTACGGCCAATTCTCCACAGACTATGCAAGCCATCCAGACAAAAACACCGGCACAGGTAACAACCCCTCTAACGGCTAACCTTCCTCAAAAGACATTTTTCCTTCCTGACCTCTTCCGGCACAGAGCCGGCCATCCGGCAGGCAACACCATAACAACCTATAAAATTTTAAAAATGAGGATAATACTGCTGCACATTTAAATACTGGCAGACCAACGGAATAAAAACAGAACTGCCACAGCACCCCAGGAGAAGCCCTCCAAGCAATCCAACTATAAGACCCAGGACAACCTTCTTATGAGTCCAGGACACTTCCACCGGCACAGGCGGAGGCACTGGAGCAGGTGGATGAGGCGGTGGTATATCTGGGGGAGGCTCCGGCGGAGGCGGTGGATCTGGCGGCGGTACCGGTTCAGGAGGTTCAGGAACAGGTCCGGGTTCAGGAGGTTCAGGAGATGGTGCCGGCACATCTTCATAAATTATATTTCCTGTCACCCTCTCCTTTATAGCCAGATCCAGAAGATATTTCCTGTCATTTTCTGAGAGCTCCAGCACTTTAGATATTTTCTCTAAACTCTCATCATTAGGCGTTTTATCACGTTTATCTGAAATGAGTTTATATACATAACGTTCACTCAGATCTGTTTGAACGGCAAACTCTTTAATAGTAAAACCTTTTTCTTTAATCTTATCCTTCAGGAAAGAACTTATCAAACTTAACTTCTGACGTTCATCTTCCAACTATCAAACCTCCCTTCTGAAATTACTCTCTCTTAATAACCGTTAGCGTACATTTTCACACGATTCTTTTTGCTCTCAAAAACAAAAATCCTTATAATTCATTATACAATATTTTTTCTTTTCCTTCTATAAACCTGCACTACTTAAGGCTATTTTACATTAGAATAAAAAGAGGGACAGTATTTTATATAATTATTAGCGTATATTTTCACACGATTCTGTTTGAAGTTAATTTTAAACCCTGTCTTTATACCCTGTCCTAATCTTATGATCCTGTCTTACTTCAAAAATACTTGCCATGCAATTCTTATTCCCTGCTATGATCCTGTCTTTATACCCTGTCCTGATCCTGTAACAGATTTTATCACCCTGTCCTACTGTAAAGGCAGATGTAATGGGATTCTCATGCACCTGTCCTGACCCTGTTTTTATACCCTGTCCTGACCTGTCCTACTACCTGAAGAAGGAAACTTTCTTAATCTGTGGAATATATAAACAAAATAAAGCAGGTGAAGATGTTTTGTTATAAAGCAATTCACCTGCTTTATATATTTCTTCTGGGAGGGTAAGTATGAACAATAACGGAAGTATAACTATATTTGAGGCATCCAGGCTGACAGGTAAAAGTCAAACTACTATACATCGATATATCAAGAAGGGTGTTTTACAGGTTAAAACAGGTTTTCACAGTGGTAAACAGGTATTAACAGTAGAAAAAGCAGATTTAGAAAGGGTTTTCAATATACCCTGCAACACAGGTTGTAACAGTGTAAAACAGGGTGTTAACCACTGTGCAACAGGTGTTTTACAGGTTGAAACAGGTGTAAAACAGTCTGAAGAAAGCCTGACAGCAGAACGTATCAGGCAGGTAATGGAGGACTTTTTTGAGAGTAAACAGACACAGTTAATGAAACCCCTTGAAGAACAATCCATATTTTTAGCCGGCAGGTTAACACAGGAGAACCAATTTCTAAAGCAGAGATTAGAAACTGTATTACAGGAAGTGGAACAATATAAGGCTTTACCATCAAAGATCCAGGAAAGAGAAGAAGAGATAAAAACAATTGAAAACCGATTAAAACAAGAAAAAGAAGAAGCCCTGAAGGAACAGGAAGCTAGACTGAAGGCAGAAATCGAGCAGGCATTAAAGCAGGCAGAAGAAGAAAAGAAACAGATTGTAGATATTTGGAAGAAAGAATTGGAAGAAGCAAAAAAACCCTGGTGGAAATTCTGGTAAAATATGTTTAAAATATAAAGCAATATAAAGAGGATTATAAATACTAAAAATAGAATCAATCTATGGGTTCTTATTATGGGGTAAGGAATATAAAATAAAAAAGTTGGTTAAAAAACGAGAAACCGAGTCTGATCACCCGGCTTCAGAAGCAAACCAACATCTTTAAACAATTAATAGGTTTAATTTCTCTCACCTCCTTACTTTTAAGATGTAGGAGGTATTTAATACCATTACTATATTATTATATAAATTATAACAAAATCCTGCATATATAGAGAAAAAGGAGAAGTTTAGTTATGCATTTATTAGAAAAAATATATAATAATCTAAATCATGAGAAAATATGGGGGCCGGATGGACTCACCCCCTTAAGCAATTTTAAATCAAACTCCGGCGGTTTTACTGCCTGCTGTCCGAACCCGGCACATCCGGAGAAAAAACCATCTTTCCTCATGAAAGAAGGCATCCCTGCCGGCAAATGCCAGTCCTGCGGATATCACCTCACATGGTTTGATGCAGCTGCTATCCACTCAGGATATAAAGACCACAAAGTAAAAGGCGGAGACTTCTGGCAGGTCTTTAATACTTTATCCAGTCTTAACGGAGGACTGCACTTAGATCTACCACTGGAAGAAAAAGAATACTATGAACATCAGCATGAGATCCAGCAATTAAAAAATAATCTTCCAGGATATCTTCATAGACAACTTTTGGAAAGCTCATGGGCGGAAAGCACAAGAGCATATCTGGAACAAAGAGGAATACCAGGTAAATACTTTCCGCGATTTCCAATGATAGGATTCTATCCATCAATAGAAACTATTGAACAATACCTGCTTTCAGAGGGTTTTAGCACAGAAATCATCCAGGAAAGCAACGTATTACAGAAATGCTTTCAAAACTGCTGCCTGATATTTACTTACAGGGATGAAATAGGAAATACTCTTGGCTTTAAGGGAAGAAAACCATCTATTAAACTTAAAGAGATAAAATATCAAAAAGGATTTAAAAGCGAAATTAAAGACAGAGCCATCATGGGTTTAGAGTGCTGCAACCTTGCACTAAAAGACGGTGAAAGAGTTGTCTGCCTTGAAGGAGAATTTGACTGGCTTACTGCTCAGGTAGCAAGCCTTAAACAGTATGATAAGACCGGCGAATTTGTATGTTTTGGCGGGTCCGATGTAAAACCTGCAAAACTGGAAACACTTAAACGAGCAGGGGCAAGAGTGCTCTATCTTTCTTTCGATCCAGACCAGGCAGGCAAGAAAGCCACTAAAGAAGCCATTAAACACGCAGAACAACTTGACTTATGCCCCTTTGTAGTTAACCTCCCTGCAGGATTAGATCCAGATGAATTCATAAAGTCTCAGGGATTAGAAGCATATAAAAACTGCGTCAAAAATTCTTCTATAGCCGGCGAATGGCTTAAACAAGAATTCTTCCAGAAATATCACAACCTGAATAAAGAAAATATAGAAAAAGCCAAAATAGACCTTATGGAAGAAGCTAAACATCATAAAGGATTTATTCTTGACTCTTTCCTTGAAGCAACTGCTAAAGAATTAAAAATAGATCACGAACTTATCCGCCAGAGGATGGAACAAAGATATCTGGAATTAAATAAAGGCATAGAAGCACAACCATTAAAAAACTATCTGCCAGATGCATCAGTTCCAGAAGAATTTGTAATCCCTACCGGTTGGATAATAAATATAAATGGTCTTTTCAAGCTAAACCACACCAAAGAAGGATTTAAAGAAATTCTCATAGCTCCAGCACCATTCTATGTATCATCTCGCTCTGAAAATATTGATACCAGACAAGAAAAACTTGAAATCACATACTTAAGAAATAATAAATGGAAAACAGTCTATGAAGAACGTTCAACCCTCATGGATCATCGAAAAATAGTCCAACTCTCAGCAATAGGTTTCCCTGTAAACTCTATTAACTGTAAAGAGATAGTTAATTTCATTCATAACTTTGAAGCTGTTAATGACGAAAAATTACCTAAAAAAACAACTATTTCCGGCTTTGGTTGGAAAAAAGACAAAGATAATATATATTTTGTCCTACCTGGTAAAGCTTTAGGAACAAATATTTCTGTAATATTTGAACCAGAAGGACCAGGAGAAGAGGGATTTGCAAAAGCATTACGGACAGAAGGAGACTTTACCACATGGAAAAGAGCAATAAGACTTCTCATAAGTTACCCCAAAATCATGTTTATTTTATATGCCTCATTTACAGCACCACTCCTTGAAATTCTTGACGCTCCCAACTTTATAATAGATAACTGGGGATTAAGTTCTACAGGAAAAACAACTGCTATAGAGATAGCTGCTTCAGTCTGGGGACTGCCAGTAAAAGAATTAGGAGGACTTATAAGAGGATGGGACGCTACCAGAGTATTCATAGAAAGAGAAGCCTGTCTATTAAATCACTTACCAATTTTTTATGATGACTCTCAAACCGCCAATTTAAAAATCTTAAACAATACAGTTTATTCCATAGCTAATGGTGTAGGCAGACAAAGAGGAGCTGTAAAAGGCTCTCAAAAAGCTTCCCATTGGAGAACTATTGCTTTTTCAACCGGCGAAAAACAATTAAGCCATATATCCGAATTAGAAGGCATAAAAGCAAGAATAATAGACCTTTACGGTTCACCATTCAACTCAACAGATAAGGCAGAGCTTATACATAATGTTAAATCATTAATTCATAATAATTACGGACATGCTGGGGTTAAATTTATAGAAGAATTAATATCCAAAGGTTATCATAAAAACAGTGAAACTTTACAAAAAAGATATAATCAAATATATTCAGAATTAACCAAATTAGTAAAAGATAATATATCAGATCGAATTGCCAGATATTTAGGAGCAGTTCAATTAACTGGTGAACTGGTAGAAAAGCTATTTGATTTTGGAGCTGACGCAAAAGAAGTAATACAAAAAATATTTTTAGAAAATTGTGGAGAGATTAAAGAAAGGGGAGATTACCCACAAAGAGCATTAGAGCATATAGTTTCCTGGATACAAGGAAATCAGAACAGTTTTGATAACTCTGAACATCATGCGACAGTGGATAAAGGAGAAATTTTTGGTATAATTCGAGAAGAAGAATATATAGGAATTTTTTCCCATAAATTCAAAGAAATCTTAAAAAGAAGCGAATTTGATTATTCCTCAGTATTAAAAATTTTTAAAGAAAAGAATTGGATACAAACCTCTCCAACAACTTTTACTTATCCAATTGGATTTAGAGGTAAAAAAATTAGAATGATAAAAATCGTATGGAGAGCCTTAAAAAATTTGTGGGAATAATTAATACTAAAAAAAAATATTTTTTCTCCATGAGAAATCATTTTTTTAGTGTAACGTATGTAACCTATATATAATTTATTAATATAAACCTTACTATATATATATTTAATAGGTTACATAATAGGTTACACTTAGGTTACAAACGTTTCAGAAGGTTACACTAGGTTACACCTATCGTTACACCTATCGTTACACTTAAAAACCCTTATGGATATTAGGTTTTACACCAGGTTACACACGTTACACCTATTTTTTGTTATTTATTTATTTTTTAAAAAATCATGAAATTTCTCGAACTTGGAGTAACTTCCATATTTTGACATTTTTTTACTCTAGCGTAATTTCGCTTGTAATCATGCCGATTTGACAATATATATGAAATTGGGAATCCCGCATGAATACATAAAACATCGGTAAAATGTTTTTTCCGGCCCTCTCCCCCCTCCCCACCCATCAGACCCCGGCAACATCTTATTATACCGGCTATTGCAAACAGGCCCAACAGCTCCAGCTGATAAACCCGGCGATCTCGCTCCAGCCAAACTCAGGGAGAAGACTCGCTGTTACTCGCTTTCCAGATTTTACCTCTAAGACTGACGCAAATCTTTTCGCAGTAGCTCAAAGAATTGCTGCACAAGACGTTCTACGTACAGAAGGCAAACCGGCGCGAGACTTCTCCCTGATATGAGGCTGTTATAGACTGCTTGCACCGGTCCGGTTAACCCATGGGAAGCAGGTTTTCCCGGCACATCTCCGCAGAGCCGAGCCATTGCAAAAATAGGAGCTGCTGCAGAAAAAAAATAGCATAAACTCTGCTTTGCAGCGTGCAGAGCATGATAAAAAATCTTTTGCAGGCGGAGCCAGGGCCAGCTATACGTTAACTTTTGCTGCAGGAGATATCCAGGGTGATCTGCCGGAAACCGTTAGAGCTGGCAGCCAGCCCCTTGCCACCCTTTAAAACCGTTCTGTTATGCTTTTAATGAATTTTGCTGATAACCGTTATTCCCGGCAACCCACCCGGATTTGATTTTCTGCCCGCCCCTAAACCGCCCTTGAAAATCAAATCTTCTTCCCACCCCTTAAACCGTTCTGCCAGATTCTTACTGAAGTTTGCTGATAACCGTTAGTGCCACCAACCCGCCCGGATTTGATTTTCTGCCCGCCCCTAAACCGCCCTTGAAAATCAAATCCTCTTCCCACCCCTTAAACCGTTCTGTCAGGCTTTTAATGAACTTTGCTGATAACCGTTAGTGCCGGCAACCCGCCCCGTGGCTCAGCCTGTGACGCAGTCACAGACATCGCCACCTGTCCCCTTTCAACCGTTTTGTTTATGTTCTAAATGAAGTTCGCTGGTAATTGTTATTGCGTGCAGCCCGCCCCGTGGCGAGCTTTCGACGCGTCTCAAACTTCGCCACCTGTCCCCTCTAAAATTGTTTTTCTCTTTGTTGTCAGTTCGTTCATCGAAACCGATCATAAATTGCTCAAGCAAAAGCCAGCAGATAGACGCTGATCTGCAGCGAAGCAAGTTTAAGAATAGTGATCCGATCCCACCCCCCTATTGAATAAAGTTTTACCGGCAATTGCAGGAAACCCGGCGACAAGTCCACTGCAGCAATCAGCAGAACAGAATAACCGAAATTTTGCCAGAGGGAAGGCCCGGCAATGAATCTGGTGAATTAGCATTTTGCAACGAAACCAGGCAAGAGCAGATCCAGAACCAGCGGAAAAGGACAAAAAAAATCAGTGCAGCAGCAGCAGATTTTTTTATAGCAGGCGAGCAGGCAGAATTTCCACATAGCACGCAGGCAAAAGAGCAGAAGCAGTGCAGAGCAGCATGCGGAGCATGAGAGAAATGCAGCATGCAGCAGAAAGAGCCGGGAACAGCTATACTTTTTCTGCAGGAGATATCCGGGGGGGAGCAGCAAGGCCGGCAGAGCTGGCAAGAGCCGGCAGTTAGACACTGATTTGCAGGAAAGCAAGTTTAAGAATAGTGACCCGATCCCCACCCGCCCATATGAATACAGTTTTACTGATTTTGCATCAAAACCATTATAACAACAGACTTTTAAGACGAAATTCAAATATTGACCGGGGGCTTTTTTGCCTTCTTTGATCATCATTTCCCACCCGAAAAAATCAATATAGTATAAAAAATTTTCAGTAAAAAATTTTTTATCTCCAAATTGACTTTTTCCCACCCTTAAGAAGGCTAGCTAAGAAGGCAAAAAAGCAAAGACTGCAAAACGTTCTAAGATTTTTTTAACCCTCGTGCCATGCTGGCCGGACTGAATAAAAGAAGCTGGTTAGGGGTGCTTTAAGTATGTGGCAAGTGCCCAGGGCGAAGCAAGGCCGGAGGTTTGAATCTGCTGCAGATCTCCCCCGGCTCTGTCTTTAACCCTGTTCCAGGTCTGCACCGGTGAGGCCCGGCGGATGGGCGAGGGGGCAAAAAAAAGGCGGTAAAAAATGGCGAAAAATAAGGAATTTTATAAATTGCCTGCAGATTTGATCCGTCACTGTGACAGACTCTAAACCTTTCAGCTATTTTTTTAACCTTCGTGCCCTGCTGGCCGAAGCAGCAAAAAAGAGGCTAAATAAGAGTATTTTTAATTGGGGTAACTTCCCAGGGGCGGAGGTCTGGCTCTCCCCGGCTCTGTCTTTATCCCTGTTCCAGTGCTGTAGCAGTTGGTCCGGCGGATGGGCGGCAGCAGTGCCAGAAAAATTGACATCTGTTTTTATCAATACTACCCAGGGGCGAAGCAGCGAAAGAAAGAGGCTGGTTAAGGGTTTTTTAATTGTGGCAACTTCCCAGGGGCGGAGGTTCGGATCTGCCGACTCTGTCTTTATTTCTGCTCCAGTGCTGCGAAGTGGGCCCGCCGGATGGCCTGCAGCAGCCAGGAAAATTGACATCTGTTTTTATCAATACTACCCAGGGGCGAAGCAGCAAAAAAAAGAGGCTGGTTAAGGGTGTTTTTAATTGTGGCAAGTGCCCAGGGTGGAAGTCTGGCTATCTCGGATGGGCGGCAGCAGTGCCGGGAAAATTGACATCTGTTTTTATCATCACTGCCCAGGGGCGAAGCAGTAAAAAAAAGAGGCTGGTTAAGGGTGTTTTAATTGTGGCAAGTACCCAGGGGCGGAGGTTCGGATCTGCCGGAGCTGTCGGATGGGCGGCAGCAGTGCCGGGAAAATTGACATCTGTTTTTATCAATACTACCCAGGGCGAAGCAGCAAAAAAAGAGCCTGGTTAAGGGCGTTTTTAATTGTGGCAAGTGCCCAGGGGCGGATGTTCGGATCTGCCGGCTCTGTCTTTAGTTCTCTCCAGTGCTGCTGAAGTGGGCCCGCCGAATGGCCTGTAGCAGCCGGGAAAGTGGATATCTGTTTTTATCAATACTACCCAGGGGCGAAGCAGCAAAAGAAGAGCATGGTTAAAGGCTTTTTCGATTTTTTTAACTGCCCAGGGGCGGAGGTTC
>JAKQEP010000009.1 GCA_029556475.1 Candidatus Atribacteria bacterium | reverse complement strand
TTTTTTTTACAACAATCTTAAAGAAAAGTCAAAAACTCATCTACAGTCATCTCAGACTTACGAATCAAAGTCCGAAGAGTGCCAACAGACAATTCCTTATGCTGAGGTATTGAAAGATTTGCTCTTACACCTTTCTTAATCATGACCAGATGACTGCCAACCTGACCAATATCCTGCCAGCCGGCTTTCTGAAATGCTTTAACTGCTTCCGCACCTGATATATTAGTTAATCTTCCCATAGCTCTACACTACCACCATAATAGGCTTTGCCCCTTCTTTATTCTCTATTTCAGCAATAGCCTTCTGATCCTCAGCCCATAGCCAGGCTATTATGGCCTCTTTAATATTCTCCAGAGCTTCCTTTTCAGTCTTACCCTGAGATACGCAACCGGGAAGAGCAGGACAATCTACAACTATCCAGTCATCTTCTGCTTTTTCCATAGTAACATGAAAGATCATAGAACTTCCCCCTATATAAAAAAATTATACAACAATCGCTTAAAATCCGTGAAAATAAGGATAACCCTGAATATTCAAATACTGACAGACAATAGGAATTAAAACAGAACTGCTACAGCATCCAAGCAAAAGCCCTCCAATCAAACCCACTATAAGACCGGCTACAACCTTCTTATGACTCCAGGATACCTCTACCGGTTCAGGCGAAGGCACAGGAGCAGGCGGATGTGGTTCAGGCGGAACAGGTGGAACAGGTGAACTCGGAGGAGGCGGAAGGTCCGGATGCCCCGGATAAACAGGATTACCTGCCTGTTGCTCAAGAATTATCAAATCCACAATATACTGCCCCTCTGCATCCGGCAGGTCTAAAGCCTTCAGTATCTTATCCAGGGTTTCATCAGAAGGAACAAAGTCTCTTTTGGGAGAAACAAGCCTATAAGCATATTTCTCGGCCAATCCAGAATGAGAAGCAAACTCCTTAATACTCCAACCCTTTTCCAAAATCTTCTCCTTCAAATATGCACTGAATACACTTAACTGCTCAGAATTTAAACTCTCCATCAATCTATCCTTCTTCTTCAAAAATTTAAACTATCTATATCCTGGCTGTGTTACTGTATTACCACACCGTGTTACTGGAATAATACCGTGTTACCAGCCCGTGTTACTGTGTTACCACACCGTGTTACTGGAGTAATACCGTGTTACCAGCCGTGTTACTGTGTTACTGACCTGCCATGAAACCTGTCATAATAAAAAACTAACCTTTCTTCTCATTCTTATACCACTTCTCAATAGCCTTCCAGACCTTTTCAAAATTCGCATTATCTGCATGTATCCCATAAGCCTCTCCATTTATACCACCAGTTTCTTCAACCCAGGCTTTAACCTGCTTTTGCTTTTTAGCACTCACTTTGCTCAGATCCCTTTTCTTCTCCTCAACAACTGCAGGCTCATATATATCATATATATTTTTTGACAAATTAGTAAACTTAACACTGAACCCAAATACAGTCTCTTCAAGCTTTTCCTTAAAGCCTTCAGCAATATTATAGCCCCAGGGGTCGTGATCGGTTAAGCAGGCCAGAAGAATATTCTTAACCTTCCTCTTCTTAAGCTCATCAGCAAAATACTCCATAGTTAAAAGTCCTGGCTCACCGTGAGAAGCAATTGCAGTAATACCAAGCTTTTTTGCAACATTCTCACAAAACCAGAAAAGACCCTCTTTCTCGGTAAAAAAAATAAATCTGGGATTCTTTCTCCCAATTATCCTGAAAGACTCTCGCGGGTCCTGAAACTTAAATTCGCCCTGAAACCTGAAAAAAGCTCTTAATACAAACTGATCAAATATTTTGCTCATTCTATCCAGAATATAATCTTCTCTTGCATTTCCACTGCGATATCTGGCACGCACCGGAGGGCCCTCATCTTTATCCAGCAGATTATGCTTTATAAATAAAATTCTCAATTCCTTATACCAGAAAGTACGAAGATTACCCATCATTGGTGGTAACTCATGAACTTTAGTCATCAACCAGCACTGCCAGATGAAAGTATAAATAAACCTGGAATCATTCAGTGTAGAAACCTTCACTCCCTGAGCATTTACCTTTGGCCTGCCGGGAAAAATATTATAAAGCTCCTCTGTAGTATACTTTTTAAGACTATCTACTTCCAGATCCACTTTTCTATAAAGCCATTTTTTCTGTTCCTTTGTAAGCTTTTCTAAAACCTTTTTCTGCTCATCTTTCCAGGACATAAAATCAACAACCTTTCCCTCAAGGATTCTATCTGTCATACATAGAATTATAACATATGGGACATACACAGAACGCACTTGCAGACAAAATAGCTAAAGAATTAGACTTGCCAAGATATAAAGGCCGGGCATTTCTGGACAGAATCCTTGAGACAATAGCAGATGATATTGTCTATACAGGCAGGATAGAGCTTAAAGGCATTGGTACTTTTTCCACCACAGAAAGACCGCAGCAGACAATAAATCATCCTGTTACAGGACAAACAATTCAGGTACCAGAAAAAAAAATCTTGAGGTTCAGAAGCTCAAAGGCGATTCGTCAGAGATTGAATCCAGAAAAACCAGCTCCTGGCACAGAAAAAACTGCAAAAAATAAAAAAACCTCTGCATAGAGAGTTTTATTCTTCTTCCGATTTTGGTTCAGTCAACTTAACGCCAAACACTTTTGAAGTGGCAATAGAAAACCATTTGCCATCAGAAAGCTGATAACTTACTACTTCAGGAACAGGAACTTCCTCTTTAACAACAGGCTCAGCACCGCCGGCCACTATAACACCTTTTGAAAGAAGAGGAATAAGAGGTTTTGCGGTATCCATAATCACTTTGACATCATCTTTAACCTGAAGAGCTGCACCATCTTCAGCCTGTTTCTTTGTACCGGCATGATTGGTCCGCGTAATGGGGCCCAGTTTTATAATCCAGTCCGGATCTCCTATAGTCATAGCGATAACCTCCCTTTAAAAATATTCAATTATATTTTTATTCAACCAGCTGCAGAAAAAAACCTGCAAAAACAGGCAGAAAAATGAAATCCGACCGGAACAAATTTTCCAGATTTATTAATATACCAATGAAACCTTGCAAAAGTTGAATATTCATATAAATACCCAAATAGACAGGATTTTTTTATTTTTCGTTGAAAAATACATGAAAAATACATGGTAAAAACAGGATAAATTCTTATATAATCTCGTGTTTTTTATATGTGAAAGATGGAGTAGAAAAATACATGGAAAATACATGGAAAATACATGAAAAAACATGTTTTACTATTGAAGAAATAGTCAAATTAACAGGAAGAAGTTCAACTTCAATTTACAGATATATAAAAAATGGTAAATTAAAAGCAAATAAAGTAAAAGGCGATGGGAAACCTTCTTATGTAATATCAGTAGATGATGTTGAACAATGCTTTAATATTGACTGGAAAAAACATGAAAAAAACATGGTTAATGCTGAAAAAAACATGAAAAAAACATGGGAAAATAATGAAAATGAAAAACCACTGACTCAAGAAACCCTTATGGAAACTATGGAGAAATTCTTTTCCTCTAAACAATCAGAACTTGTTAAACCGATGGAACAACAAGCACTCTACAAACTAGGAAAAGTAGAACAAGAGAACCAATTTTTAAGAGAGAAAATGGAAACTATATTGGAAGAGAATAATCAGCTACGGGAACAAATAAAAGCTCTTCCCGGCCCAGTTGAATCCATTCAGCAAATCTTAGTGGAAAATACCGAAAACGTGACTATGCTTCATAAGGAAAAGGAAAAACTACTCAACAGATTAGAAGAAAGGGAAAAAGAACTGGAAAATTATATCTCCCTATCTTTACAATTAGAATCCACCTCACAAAAACTCCATGAGAAAGAAGATGAAATAAAATCTATAAAAACTATGGTAAAGAGAGAAAAAGATGAAATAGAAATCAAATTAGTAAAAGAGAAAGAGGAAGCCCTAACTGAAGCAGAAGAAGCAAAAAAGCGAAAAGAAGAGCTGGAAGAAATATTAAAACAAGAATCAGAAGAGAAATCCAGGGCAAAAGCTGAAACAGAAAAAGCTCTAAAGCAATTAAAAGAATTACCAGCTCCTGTAGAATCCATACAACAAATATTACTCGATAATGCCAATAATATAAAAGAATTAACTAAAGAAAGAGATAATTTTCAGTCAGTGCTAAAAGAAAATGAAGCAACTATAAAGGAAAAAGAAAGGGCGCTGAAAGAACTGGATGAACTTCGCCGGCAGGAGTTAGAAGATCTAAAGAAACAGACCGATGAAGAGAAGGCCCGACTCAAGTCAGAGGCAGAAGAAAGAGAAAAGCAGATCGCCGAAGCCTGGAAGAAAGAACTGGAACTGGCGAAAAAACCATGGTGGAAGTTCTGGTAATAAGTAATTTATGATGGATATAAACCGGACAGATATAACCTTTCAAGAGCTTTACAACAAAGCAAAATCCATAATCAATCCAAGAAAACTCTCTGAATACGCAGAAGCCGGCGGTGTAGGTGCCGCTATTCTTACAGAAAGCAAAATGGTATATACCGGCGTATGTATTGATACAGCGTGTTCTATGGGTTTATGTGCAGAACATGCAGCAGCAGCTGCTATGGTAACAGCAGGAGAAAACAGGGTAGTTAGAATGATTGCTGTTAACTGGGACGGAAAAATTTTACCTCCCTGTGGTCGTTGCCGTGAATATATAAGCCAGCTTCATAAAGATAATATTAATGCTGAAGTCATGGTAAAAGAAGATGTAATCGTAACCATACGGGAACTGTTGCCATATAACTGGCAATAAAACCATTTATTTATATAATCTGAT
>JAKQEP010000062.1 GCA_029556475.1 Candidatus Atribacteria bacterium | reverse complement strand
ACTGTCATTGGAGAATACTCCCATTTTCCAATGAAGCGCTATCTCATCGATACGAGATAAAAGGGGAGGTAAAAAGAATGCTTAATATTTATTTAGGGCAATCGGTGAGCCTGGCGCTTATAGATTGCCCTTTTTTAGTTTTGAGAAAATAAATTATTTAGGAGGAAAGGATGACCATAGCCTTAGATAAAGAAATAATTAGCAGAAAAGGATTTGAGTTTGATGAAGAGAATAAATTAGCCTTCGATGGATGTTGTCTGGAGAAGCTGGCAAAAAAATATGGTACACCCAGTTATATTTTTTCAGAAAATATGATTAGAGAGCAATGCCAGGAGCATATAAAGGCATTTGATAAATGTAATATTGATTATGAGGTGCTCTATGCAGGTAAGGCCTTTTTAGTGCAAGCTATGGCACACATATTGAATGAAGAGAGCATGAGTCTTGATGTCTCCTCTGCAGGAGAAATCTATATGGCATTAGAAGGTGGTTTCCCTGCCGAGAGGATTTATTTCCATGGAAATAATAAATCAAAAGAGGAATTGAATTTTGCCCTTGAGCGAAATGTGGGCACGATTATAATTGATAATTTTTGTGAGTTGGAATCATTAGAACAGATAGCCAATAAATTAAATAAAAAAGTTAATATTATGGTCAGAATTATTCCAGGAGTTGATACACATACCAATGAAAAAATAAAAACTGGTCAGGTTGATTCAAAATTTGGAATACCTATTCGAGATTTTCTAGATTTTTTTCCGGAAATAATTACAAAAAACCACTTGATATACCAGGGGATTCATTGTCATATTGGTTCACAGCTCTTTGATATGCAATCTTACCATTTAGCTGCCAAAGAGATGATTGAAACAATTAAATCAATTGAAGATAAATATAGAGTAAAGACAAATATGCTCAATCTGGGCGGAGGATTGGGGGCGAGATATACCCAGAAAGACCCATACCTGAGCATCAGTGATTATGTGCACCAGTTAGTAAAAAAAGTAAAGGAAATTTGTAGTAAAAAGCAACTGGCTGTTCCTAAGCTTCTTGTTGAACCTGGGAGATCAATCATTGCTGAGGCAGGAATAACTCTATACAGTATCGGAGCAATAAAGGAAATAAAAGGTTTAAAAAAATATTTAATAGTTGATGGCGGTATGGCTGATAATCCGCGCCCCAGTCTCTATGATGCCAGATATGAGGCTCTGATTGTTAATAAATTTGGTGAGGAAGCGGTGGAAAATGTTACAGTTGCTGGTAAATACTGTGAGTCTGGCGATGTTCTAATTGATAATATAAAATTACCCCAAGCAGAGTGCGGTGATTTATTAGTTTTCTTTACTACAGGAGCATACCATTATGCTATGTCCAGCAATTATAACGGTTTTCCCAGGCCCCCGGTGATTTTAGTAAATAAAGGGATGGATGGCCTTATGGTGAAAGGAGAAACATATCAATATTTAAATCAAAATCATATTATTCCGGAATGGTTAAATCATAACGGGACTCATGGTGCTAAATAAAATGAGATAAAAAAATATCAGGAGGAGTGGGGTATGGAACTTGATTTTACCAAAATGCATGGAACTGGAAATGATTTTATTATAATGGATTTTTATTCTAAAACATTTCCTGATGGTTTAGATTTTCATAATACGGCTAAAAAAATTTGTGCTCGTCATTTCGGCATAGGAGCAGACGGATTAATCCTGATTCTCCCTTCAGATAAGTATGATTTTAAGATGAGGATATTCAATGCCAACGGCAGTGAAGCCCAGATGTGTGGAAATGGAATCCGTTGTTTGGCAAAATATGCCTACGAAAATAAATTAACCCATAAAGATGTATTTTCCATTGAGACCCTGGCTGGTATTATTATCCCTGAACTTATCTTTGAGGAACAAAAAACAGGGGTAATCAAAGGTGTTAGAGTTGATATGGGAAAACCTCATTTAACTAAAAAAAATATTCCTATGATTGGTAATCCTGACCGACAGGTTATTAATGAAATTATTTCTTTGGGGAATGGCCAATACTTTAGAATAACCTGTGTCTCTATGGGAAATCCCCACTGTGTCATCTTTACTGAAGATGTTGACAGCTGCAAGGTATCTGAAGTTGGTCCAATTATTGAAAACCACCATCTTTTCCCAGAAAAAACCAATGTAGAATTTGTTCAGCCTCTCAATAAACATGAAATTAAACTCAGGGTTTGGGAAAGGGGTGTCGGAGAAACAATGGCTTGTGGAACAGGAGCCAGTGCAGCTGTGGTCGCCGGAGTGCTCAACAAAAGAATTAATAATAAAACAGAAGTCCACTTAAAGGGTGGAAATTTAGAAATTGAATGGGTTGGAGAAACAGAAGGTCATGTTTTTATGACAGGACCTGCAATAAGTGTATTTTCCGGTATAGTATCAATCTAAAGACTGAAGACTGTAGTTTTACCAAGACCCTTTTTATATCTAAAGACAAACTGATTATCTTTTGAGATAGCAAAGGTATGGGAGTTAGTATCTATAAAATAGATATATTAAAATAAGCAGTAATATAAATGATAAGAAAAGATAGGTGATTGACATGAGAATTGTTGTTAAATTTGGAGGAACAAGCATTCAAGATACTGAAAGAATGGAAAAAGCCGCACATTCAGTTATAAAAAAGATAAAAGATGGGAATGAGATGTTAATAGTGGTTTCTGCCATGGGAAAAACTACTGACAACCTTATATCTTTATTAGAAGAAACCACTAAATCGAGTTATGACAAAAGCGAATATAATGAGTTCATCTCTTTTGGTGAGCGAATGAGTGCCAGATTGATGTTTTCCGCCTTAAAGTCGAGAGGTATTAAATCAGTCGTGTTCGATCCCGTTAAAGAAGATTTCCCACTCATCACCGATTCGAGTAATTTAATTGAGGCAAATATTCTTTTAGAAGAAAGTAGAGAACAGTGTCAGAAATACATTGAACCGTTGTTAAAAGAAGGAGTTATTCCAATCGTATGCGGTTTTTTAGGCAGAAGCAATAAAGGGGGTAGTATTACTACTCTTGGAAGGGGCGGCAGTGATATTAGTGCTTTTGCTCTAGGGAAAATAATTAATGCAGATGAAGTAATAATAGTAACTGATACTGCCGGTGTTGCCTCTGCTGACCCTCGTTTGGTAAAGGATACCAGAATTCTGCCTAAAATAAGTGTAGAAGAAATGGGAATTATGGCAGATGGTGGAGCAAAGGTTCTTCATCCAAGAGCATTACATTTTAAAGAGGAAAATATGAAAGCCAGGATAATCAATTTTCAAAAAGGAGATCTTGATTCAGAAGGTACAGAAATAGAGGGTAGGTTTTTAAGTAAGATGGAGATATTTCCGGAAAAGCTTTGTCTGCTAACAGTTGTTGGAAACCAGATCTTAGAAACTCCTGGTTTATTAAAAGAGATTATTACTCCATTAGCTGAAAAGAATATTAGCATACAGGGTGTTGGTACCGGTAGGAACTACATAGGTTTATATCTGCTGGAACAAAATGCCAGGATGGCATACGACCTGATTCACCCTATTATTCTCAAAAACCATTCTTTGAAATCTGTTTCTTTGAAAAAGGATATTGCCCTTTTGATATTAAATAGTAGAAAGTTTATCGATACACCCGGTATTATCGAAAGAATAACCAGACCCTTGGCAGAAAACAAAATAAACATTATAGAGATATCAACAATGAAAACTGATATATTGTTATTTGTTGATTGGCATAATAAAGATACCATATATAAATTAATAAATAATTCATTAGAAAATGAATAACAAAAAAATGATAAATACAAATAGTTCTCTGATTAAATTAATTAAAATACAGAAATAGGAGTTAGCGATGTTTTACGGTTCAATCGTTGCAATGATCACCCCCTTTGATGAATATAATAGAATTGATGAGGAAGGTATTAAAAGGTTAGTCGATTTTCATATTAATAATGGAACCAATGGTATAGTGCCATGTGGAACAACAGGTGAGTCGCCTACACTGACACATGAAGAGCATAAGAAAGTAATTGAGATTACCATTAAAGCTGCTGCAGGAAGAATTCCGGTAATTGCGGGAACTGGCTCTAATTCTACTGAAGAAGCGCTGGAACTTACAGCAAGTGCCAGAGATATGGGAGCAGACGGAGTGCTTTTGGTTATTCCTTATTATAATAAGCCTACTCAAAAAGGGCTTTATGAACATTTTAAAACTATTGCAGAGCAGATAGATATACCGGCAGTTGTATACAATATACCCTCACGAGCCGGTGTCAACCTATTGCCATCTACCTTAAGCGGGCTAGCTGAACTAAAAAATATTGTAGCTGTAAAAGAAGCCAGTGGAAACCTTGAGCAGATGGCAGAAATAATGTACCTATGTGGAGATAAAATTGCACTATTGTCGGGAGATGATAAAATTATTCTTCCGGTAATGTCAATTGGAGGGAAAGGTGTTATTTCTGTTGTTGCCAATATTATTCCTGATAAGATGTCTCAATTGTTTAAAACATTAGAAGAAGAGAATTACAAAGATACATTAGAAATATTCCAAAAATTTATATATCCTCTTAGTCGTACAATGTTTTATGAAACCAACCCTATTCCTGTAAAAACAGCAGCCCGTCTAATGGGACTACCATCAGGGGATTTGCGTCTTCCACTTACTGCTATGGAAGAGGAAAATCTTAAAAGATTAGAAGAAGACTTGAAGATATTTGGACTATTGGAGGAATAAAATATGAAAAGAGTAGTTGTTTGTGGCGGGTGTGGAAAAATGGCTTCACTCGCTGCGACTTATTTTTATCATGATGATTCACTTGAATTAGTTGGGATTATAGAATCCCCAACACATTCAGCATATGGTAAAGATTGGGGAGAGATTATGGGTTTGGGTAAGTCTGGCATATTGGTTGATAATAGACTGGAAAATATTATAAATAATTGTGATGTTGTTGTTGATTTTACCAATCCTGAAGCGAGTATGTTAAACCTTGCTATCTGTGAGAATGCTGAAAAAGCATTGATAATAGGTACAACCGGCCTTTCTGATAAGCAGGTTAATGTAATCAAAAAGGCCTCAGATTCAATTCCAATACTATTATCCCCAAATATGGCTTTAGCCGTAAACTTACTGTTTGACCTTGTTAGGAAGGTAGCCTCGGTACTTGATGATAATTATGATATCGAGATAATTGAAACACATCATCGCTATAAAAAGGATGCCCCCAGCGGAACTGCAAAGAAAATTGCTGAAATTATTGCTCAGGAGAAAAGAGTTAATCTGGCAGAAAAGGCTGTATACGGAAGGGTAGGTGATGCTGGTCCAAGAAGGAAAGGAGAAATTGGAATACATGCTGTTAGGGCAGGTAATATAAATGGGGAGCATACTATTATTTTTAATTCCAATGGAGAAAGGCTGGAAATTACTCATAGGGCATTTGGGAGAGAGGCTTTTGCAGAAGGGGCTTTAAGGGCTGTTCATTTTATTTTAAAACAACGGAAAGGCTTATATTCTATGAAAGAAGTACTGAATTTGTAATTCGCTATTGTTAAAATAATATTGACATTACAAGCTTATGATATTATATTAATAGTAGTATAAATACGATTTTTGTATAATATACGTATCCATAAAAATTCTTTTTTACTTCTTAAAAACTAAATAACCTGACTTTTGCAGTAAAAGCATTAAAAAAATCCGCTAGTCCCTACATAGTAAGGAATAGCGGATTTATGATAGTACAGAAAGTTGTTGCTGAATCAGGGTCTTTTTGTGGCTCCCACTATTTTTTTTATATCCCCCAATCTAAGGTACTTGCGGTCAAGATCCACACCGAGTGTTTTGTTGATAGTCTTTGTTATCTCATCGGCATAGTTGAAGACATACCAGTTTTCTTCGAGACGGCTTCCCGATGCCCTGTTTAAGCTTTCCACAATCCGCGCAATGGAATATTGATTGCCGAGGCATAGTGCCAACAGACGGGCAATGACAAGTGCCACG
>JAKQEP010000024.1 GCA_029556475.1 Candidatus Atribacteria bacterium | reverse complement strand
AGGAAATAGAATACAAAGCCCAAAATAGCCAACAAGAAAAGCCCAAAAATAAACATAATTACCTCCCATAATTAATAACCCCTCTCTTTTTTAATTTTTGATAGTGATCACTTAGTGTCGGTGTTGATACACCAATCTCTTTTGCAATCTGTCTTATAAATAACCCCTCCTTTCGCAACTTGATTATTTTTTCATCATATAAATTCCAGTTAACTTTAATTCGTTGAGCTGGTATGTGGATACCTTTCTTCTTTAGCCTGCAGAAACAGGAGTTAATGTTAGTTCTGGCAAGTCCCAAAGAATTCGCTATCTCTTTATTCGTGTAGCCCTGTTTCCTTTTTTCTATAATCTGGTTAATCTGTTCCTCGCTTAGCTGGTAATACTGCCTTTTTTTAGTCAGGTTAGTTTTATTGCTGTTCATTTCTTCAGTAATGTAATAGCGTCTGTAAGGGCAGATAGACCATTTAGAACCTTTACAGGTTTTATAGTCAATACAGTCAAGGCAGAACGCCCTTTTCTGTGCCTTTTCCCCATAGGACTCTATAAGGTCATCAGTGGTGCAGATTGTGGTAGGGTATGTGTTATATTTAACTTTTTCAGTTTCAAGCTGTTGTAGTTGCAAAACTTCCTCCTTTACATAATTTTATTTTTCTTTTTTGGCAATAATATTATCACGGATACTCTTTTGCGAAAGTTCTTTATTTATCAAACTGCTTACTACAGTTCCAATAGGTAACTCTTTTTCAGCAGCATACATTTTTACTTTTTTCCAAGTCTCATAGTCAACCCTGATATTTTTTGTTATCATAATTGCCTCCTTTTTTAATTCTTTTGTTAGTCTTATCTATTATTATAATGGTATATTTATGAATGTCAAGGAAAATATTATATTTTTTTAAAAAAACTTTACATAATAAGAAGCCCGCCATAAAGACGGGCTATTTCGCCTTCAGCTAACCCCATCGAATTCGATGGGATATGGAAGGCTTTAGTACAGGGGACGCAGATACTCGCATGGTTGAGTTAAGTTAATAACCTACCCACGACACATAAGCCTTACGTCCCCGTTACTCCTTCTACACATGGTAGACGAGCTATTAAAATCCACTTATGCCGATATTCAACAAGCTCCGTCACTGGTGGATTCTTATAATCTACAAAATCTGTCAATGTTCAGAATTGACTAACTCAACATCTACCTTTATATTTTAGACATCTTAACTCCTTTTCAACTTTCCTATTTTCTATTCTTCTTCTTTTACGTCTGTTAAACTTTTTTTCCTTTGGTAAATACGCTTCGTCCCAGTCCCATACTTCAACAATCTGCTTTTTCTCTATATTCGGATTGGTCTGCATTGTTTCACCCCTTGGCTATTATTGTATACACATCGGCTAATCTGTAAGCCGTTTTATCTGTTGTCAAGATATACTACTATTGAGGGTATGTTTTGACTACAGATTTTTCCTCATTATAAATTATCCCCAGTATATTAAAAATCACTGCTGATAGATGATCCTCATCTCTCTCACCTAACCGCCACTGCATAAAATGCCTCATGGCACTCTCAACAAACCTGTCTGTCGGTATGCCTCTTTTCCAGTTATTTGGTGCATATTTTTTAGCCCCGTTGGTGTAATGGATAGCAACCCTTTTAAGTGCCTCTACGGGCAATAAATCCCACCTTATTTTATCCTCTGATGTGTCCCTTACTGCTCCTGTCGGGTATTCCTGTCTTTTACCGCTGTCTTTTATTTTATACATTTACCCTCCTATGAACAATGGCTCTGGTGTCGCATTGACACGCTTGCTACATGATTTTAATATTTCTAAACATAATTCATCGGGTACTTTGCTTCGTTCATACGCATTTTTTCTTCCCTGTGTCCCCGTTTTACTTCCTCTTGGTGCTGATATATGACAACTATCGCCATTCTTACACATTGGTCTTGGTATCCATTCATTATTATTTGTCCAAATATCTGTAGGTTTCATTCTTTCATCTCCATATTGACAATAAGTAACCGTTTTTCTTTTTAATCCTTGCATAAAAGACATTTTTCGTAACATTCCTCTTGGATTTTCGATAAACCAAAATATTGGTTTATAATAATCAATAATTTCTTTTGTTTTCAATATATATTTTATGCCTAATTTTGCCCTCTCTGATTTTGGAATATATTGTTTCTCTTTTTTAATCCAATGATGCCTTACTGAAGCAATACTAAAAGTTTGACAAGGTGGAGAAGCCCAAATAATATCAGGTATAAAGGGAATTTTGTTAAAATTGAAATCTAATATATCTACTATATAATCAACATCTTCAAATGGTTCTATATCAGTAGAATATACTTCGAATCCCAATTTTTCAGCAATTTTGCTTATTGATCTACTACCTGCAAATAGTTCTAATATTTTCATAAACAATCCCCGCATATTATTTTGTTGATAAATTCGTTAGGATAATTCATCTATCCCCTCATACAGAACAGGTATACCTAATTCATTGGCTACCCTTATTTCATTTTGTGTCCCTTTAGAGTTTTCGCTGTTCTTCAAAACATAGACACAATCACTTACCTCTAACCAGCCTAACGAATAATCCTGGATTTCCTGTAAAGTAATATCTTCATGAAGAAAAAAGTGATAATCCAGCCAAGGGCAAAAAGGAATATAGCCTTTTTTCAATAACCTTGCAGAAACCTTAATACCCTTTTCCATGTTCTTAAATACTTGTATAACATTATCGGAACTGTAGCTACCAGCTACATAGATTCGTTTCATTTAACCCCCTTATAATGTTCTATCTTGTCTATTTTTATTATGCCATTTTTAATTTTACCAGTAACAATAGTAGAATAATCATCAGTGCCAATATCCCAACTAATAAATGTTTTTCCAAATAACTTCTCTTTAATCCAATAAAATAGGTTTTTAAATATTTTCATTTACCCCCCAAAAACCTTTCCATTAAATATAAATTTACCATTTATTATTACAGGCACATATAAGTTATAATTCCCGTCCTCGTGAACATACAATACTCCAAACGCATTAACCCAGCGATTCATACGCCCTTGTAGAAATTCAGGGCTTCGGTTACATAAGCACCCGATAGACTGGGCAGTATGGTAATCTCTATGGTCATCTACTGTTACTTTGGTATATAATTGCAAATCGTGGGTAT
>JAKQEP010000142.1 GCA_029556475.1 Candidatus Atribacteria bacterium | reverse complement strand
GCAAAAATGGTCTCAAGTTTATAGCCGCGTTTTTCTTTCCCCAGCTAAATATTTAGATAAAACGACCGAAGAATTAAAAGAGGAAATCGTGAGCCGTTGGAAAGAATTCGTCGAGCACGATTTTCCAAATTTAAATAACGTTATAGTAAAGGAACTCTCAAGGCCAGCTCCTCCAATAGAATAATGATTACACAAAAATGACTATGGCTAGAAAATTTGACATATTAAGAATTTCGTGCTATAAAATAAGTAGATCCCCCCTGTTCCTTCGGGGGCAGGGTGCGAGGCGGTTTCTCAACCGCCTCTGCTTATTTAAGCAGGAGGATTGATAGGGAATGGGAAATCAAAAACAAAAAATTGCCAATGTCTACATAGATGGTTTTAATTTTTATTATAATGCCGTAAAAAATACATCCTATAAATGGCTAGATTTTAGCAAAATGATAAATTTGCTTTTTCCAAGTTTTGATATTAATATGATTAAGTATTTCACCTCAAGAGTTAAATCTTTATCAAGAGATCCAGATCAACAGATTCGCCAACAGATATTTTTACGTGCCCTAGGTACTCTTCCAAACCTAGAAATCATATATGGACATTTTACGTCATATCCTACTTTTTTGCCTCTATTAAATCCTCCTCCACAATCAAATGGCTTAGTAGAAGTCTTAAAAACTCAGGAAAAAGGTTCAGATGTTAATCTTGCGACGCATCTTTTACGGGATGGATTTATGAATTTATATGATATCGCTATTGTTATTAGTAATGATTCTGACCTGGCTGAGGCTATTAAGATAGTTAATTTGGAATTATTAAAAGAAGTTATCATTGCGTGTCCTAATAAGAATTCAGTTAATAATATGTTAAAAAAATATGCATCCCAAGTAATTCAAATTCGAGATGGTGTATTAGCTGCTAGTCAATTTCCGACCACTATGCAAGATGAACACGGCCAATTTTCTAAACCACCTACTTGGTGAGAATTTTTTATGCTTTTAGATTTGCTGAACTTCTTTCCTGCTCATACCCACCCGCTCACCTTGGTGAGC
>JAKQEP010000136.1 GCA_029556475.1 Candidatus Atribacteria bacterium | reverse complement strand
ATGGGCATAGGTGAGATAGCTTACATCACCTCATTATCTGAGAATTTAGTTTGTGAATATGTTAAGATTGTCAAAGATCAATTGTTAAAAGATTAAATTTTATATATAATTAGACGAGACCTAGTGGCATATGCCACTATTTATCTATACTAATTTCTCTCTCCAATTCGGTCAAAGTATTCTCAATACCTTCCTTTTTTGCAAGATTGTATCCTGCTGCAAAAGCATGACAAGTGTCAAAACAAATTCCTATCTTATCTGAATATCCTGTATTTTCAATAATATATTTTAACTGGCTAAAATTGTAACCCAGACTGCTTCCCATCCCTGAAGTATTTTCTAATAAAATCATAGTTGACAATTTTAAAGCAGAACTTTCTTTGAGAATAATCTGTAAAGCCTTGCTAATACGGCTTAAGCCATATTCCTCACCTGCACCACGATGTGCTCCAGGGTGAATAATCAGAAAAGGTATGCTTTTATTAGCCAGTAATTGGTCTGCCCTTTTCATTTCTTCTAAAAAGGCTGCAATAGACCTTGAATATATTGTATCCTCTGAAGAAGCAAGGTTAATTAGATAAGAGGCATGAATAAAAACGGGAAAGATATCAGTTTTTTGTAAAACTTCTTGAAAATCAGATATTTCACCTTTACTGTAGGTTTTCTCCTGCCAGGTACGAGAATTTTTAGAAAATATTTGCATAGTATTAATTCCCAGTTTCTCTGCCCTATAGACAGACTTTTCAATACCCCCGGCAATGGAAACATGGCATCCTATTCTCAATTATGAAACCTCTTCATTAATAATACAAAATTTTTCATTATTTTTTCCTGCATAACTTACCCGGGCTGAATGATTCATATTTTAAATTATACCCCATTTATGACCGGGAAACATTTTTACCTGCCTTTTATAGATACCCTATCTAAGATTTGTGCACCATAAAATAAATATAAAATATTAATATTTTTTAAATATAACTTGATATTATTAATATATACATTATAATAATTAATATCAATCTTATATATATTAATATATTTATTAATATACTAGAAAGGGGTGATTGTTTTGCCCAATATCCCCACCAATTGTCCTGCTTGTAATGCCAGAATGAATATTACCGAATTAAGATGTAGTAAATGTGATACAAGAGTACAGGGAATTTTCCCTATGAATAAATTAATCTCACTTTCAGAAGAAGACAGGGAATTTCTAATGACTTTTCTTCGCTCTCGAGGAAATATCAAAGAAGTTCAAGAAAGGATGGGAATCTCTTACCCTACGGTAAAGAATAGACTGGATAAGCTATTAGCAGCATTGGGTCTACTGGAAGAAGTTAGAACCATTAGTCAAAGTGAAATTATTGCCGCTCTGAGAGATGGAGATATTTCAGTCGAAGAAGCAATTAATTTATTAAAGGAAAATAATTTTAA
Source organism: Candidatus Atribacteria bacterium (assembly GCA_029556475.1). Classification (GTDB taxonomy): domain Bacteria; phylum Atribacterota; class Phoenicimicrobiia; order Phoenicimicrobiales; family Stramentimicrobiaceae; genus Stramentimicrobium. Next base: position 2,409 of record JAKQEP010000136.1, on the reverse strand, counting down.
AACATAAATTAAATTCAAGGAGAAGAAGATGAAAGAGGAAATCAAACAGGTTCTGGATATGTTAAGGGAAGAAAAAATTAGCAATGAAGATGCTGTTAACCTTATTGATGCCCTAAAATCAACAGACTCGGAAGAGAATGAACAGGAGCTTTTTGGTGCCACAAAACAAAAAAAGTATATTAGAATTAACATTACCAAAGATGATAAGCCTGCTGTTAACATCAAGGTCCCTTTTGGTCTGATAAGATGGGGAATTAATATTGCCAATAAGTTAGGTAAGGAAGCTGGGGAAATCGGTGGGAAGGAAATTCCAATTGACCTGGACGAACTTAGCCATGCTTTAGTTGACCCTGATTTTTACGGTAAGATTATTGATGTTTATGATGAAGAAAAAAACGAAAAGGTAATCATCGAAATAGTGTAATGCTTGTCCTTGATTTAATATTCAATGAAGGTAAAAGAGGAGTTTAGAGGATATACCTGGGCGTCCTGTTTTACATGAGTATGAGATATTTCAGTACAAATGTACTGGTAAATTTCATTTATGGTAACTTTTCTATTTCTGTTCTGGTCAGCTGGGTAGGGAAAATTAAAACTATTGTAACCACAACCCTCGCAGAGAAATCTAGAAAAATAGCCATAAGGATTGCCATCGAGAGGATGTGGATTGATTGTCTCAAAACACTGCTGGTTGCCTGTAGCAGAAACGATAACTTGAAATCCTTGTGTGGCTAAATTACCCTTTACAGATTCTAATCCAAATAAATCATATGAGGCAAAGGTATCGATGACATTAGCGTTAAATTCCTGCAAACCTTCACTGCCAGCAATTCCCCAGGAATAAAGTTCTTTTCCAATAAAACCACCGGAATAACAGGCATCCATTATAACAATTTTTGTCCCCGGAATACTTCCCAATGCTTCTGCTAATTCCTCAACAGTTATATCTTTGGAATCATCGAAATTCTTCGCATCGTGAGGTAAGATGGTAGATTTACCATCTTTAACCCAGCCATGTCCCGAATAATAAAAGTAAGAGACATCGTCATTACCAGCTTGAGAAAAAGTGGAGGTGATTCCCTCAAAGATATTAGACCGAGTAGCCTGTGCGCCCACCAATGTATTTAATACAGAAAAAGATACCTTCCTATCACCAAAGTGAGCCCTCTCAAAAACCTGCTCTATTCTATCCACATCATAAGGTGGTGCTATTAAATTCATAACACCCGGTTCTTTATATTTGTCGATTCCTACCAACAGCGCCCGGTATCTTGTTTCAGCTAATAGTTCTATATTCACTGAGGTTGTTTGACCCCGTTCCACAACTACCAATTCGGTTTTACTCATAGCAGGATTATCCAGAGTCAAATAAATCGTGTGAGAACCCCGGTAAATATTATCAATAAGAGCGGGGGTAACTTTACCCGTATCAACACCGTTAAGAAAAATTCTCGCACCGGGAGGATTACTGATTATATAAAGCGACCCGTAAGGAAAGATAAAACAGCCACTCAAAAAAAATAAAATTAGTAAGAATAAAACCAGATTAATATAATGGTTTTTCTTAATATTAAACATAGCATCCTCTGATATACATTGTTAGTACTTGAAAACCTATTATAATAAGGATTATACCACCAATTAGCTCGGCATATCTACCCAATAAATAGCCTAATACTTTCCCCAGGCCGACTCCCACTAAAGATAAAAGTAAAGTAATAATCCCGATAATGATAATTATTTTAAAAATACCCAGTTCTAAAAACGAGATACATATCCCGCTTATAAAAGCATCTATACTGGTAGCTATTGCTAAAAAGAAGAGGACAGGTATACTATTGAAATCAGTAGTTTTTCTCTTTTCTTTGTTTTGAAAGGACTCATAAATCATCTTTGTTCCAATTAAGAAGAGCAATAGAAAGGCAGCCCATTGAGCATAAGGCTGTATGTATATAATAGCATTATTCCCTAACCACCAGCCTATCAAAGGCATTACCATCTGGAAGCTGGCGAATAAAAGAGCAATATTCAAAGCAAAAGTAAAATTAACCTTACCTGATACGATGCATCCGGTAATAGAAACAGCAAAGGCATCCATTGCCAGTCCAAAAGCCAAAAAAATAGTAGATAGCAAAGACATTAAGTAATCCCTGATTTCTTTATCTTTCTCTGGTCTATTAAGACAAAACAACAAAATACTTTTGACTATAGCCAGCTGAAGTGATTTTAACAAATAAACAGGATTAGGTCTACTTAAAAATCCTAATTTTGTGATTAATTTATGATAATGTCACCTTATTAATTATCTTGATAAAATGTCACTATGAATAAAGAGGTACATTATCATATGTCTCAGAAACAGTTAAGCAGGTATGTGACAATCTCTAGGTTGATAGAAAGGAGAGTAAC
>JAKQEP010000085.1 GCA_029556475.1 Candidatus Atribacteria bacterium | reverse complement strand
AGGGCTTTATTTTTCCCTTTTTTCACTTTAACCGTTAATCTGCCAATCCGAAGAAATAGATTGACAGAAATAGAAATAATGATTAATATGTATTTTATGAAATAAGGAGAAGATAATGGCATCAATATTGGTTTTAGGTTGTATGTGGGGTGATGAAGGGAAAGCTAAAATAGTTGATTATTTAGCTTCAGCAGCAGATTATGTTGTTCGTTTCCAAGGTGGCAGTAATGCCGGTCATACTATTGTAAGTGGTGGAAGGAAATATGTATTACATACTATACCTTCAGGAATTTTATATCCCCAAACTAAATGCTTAATTGGAGCAGGTGTTTTAATTGAGCCCCCGGCAGTTATTGAGGAAATAAAAACCCTGGAAAAAGCTGGAATCAGTTTTAAAAACCGTCTCCTTATTGATTTTCGGTCTGGAATCGTGTTGCCTGTTCATAAACAAATAGACCTGGAAATTGAAACCAGGCGTAAAGGGATTAAAATAGGCACTACCCGCAAAGGAATTGGTCCTGCCTACAGTGATCTTACTGCCAGATTTGGAATAAGAATGGAAGACCTGGCAGACCCCATTAATTTAAGAGAGCGTATTAAGCTATTATATGATTATCATCGGATTAGAATCACTAAACAAAACTTGGAACAACAGGTGGAAGACCTGCAAAAGAACTGGAGATATTTAAAAAAATATGTGGGTGATGTAGAAATCCTGCTTAATGAAATTGCGGCTAAGCAGGAAAAAAATATTCTCTTTGAAGGTGCTCAGGGAACTTTACTGGATTTGAATTTCGGCACCTATCCTTTTGTAACTTCTTCAAGAGTAATGACTGATGGTGTTGGAATTGGAACCGGCTTTTCAGCCAGGCGACTAAATAAGGTTTTTGGGGTCTATAAAGCTTATACTACAAGAGTAGGAACAGGTCCTTTTCCCACTGAAATATTTGATGAAACAGCTGATTATATTCGGAAAACAGGAAATGAATATGGTTCTACAACAGGAAGACCCAGAAGAATTGGCTGGTTTGATGCTGTAGCAGGAAAATTTTCAGCAAGAATAAATGCTTTGGATAATGCCGTTCTC
>JAKQEP010000061.1 GCA_029556475.1 Candidatus Atribacteria bacterium | reverse complement strand
TATGCGAAGGGCAACTTCATCTTGCTGAAAGTTGATTTTCCGCGGGAGATAGAACAAAGCGACGAGTTGAAAGCATTCAATCAACAAAAATTAAAAGAATACAAGGTTGAGGGCTTTCCCACTGTTGTTATAATAAATGATAGAGGCGAAGAATTTGCTCGTACAGGTTATAGACCTGGTGGAGCTGAGAAATATTTAAAACATTTGGAGGAATTACTCTACCCAACCTACCCGCAAGAATAAGTCATTACTGCATAAAAAACCTGCTATATAATTATCTCTTTCAATATTTGGCGGGGACGGAAAATATTCCTGTGAGGGGTAACTCCGACCTTTTATCACAGGGAAAAAAGATGCCCCCGCCATCTTTCAGCTTTTTGTCTTTCACGCAGATTACGCAGATTACGCAGATATTATTTTTGAAACGAGGATTTCAGGATTTAAGGATTAAGAGGATAAATTTAGCAGAGGGCTGAGAGCAGAGGGCGGAGAGAAAAAAAATAATAGGTCTGGGATGAACAGGATTAATATAGCAGAGGGCTGAGAGCAGAGGGCGGAGAGAAAAAAAATAATAGGTCTGGGATGAACAGGATTAATATAGCAGAGGGCAGAGGGCTGAGGGCAGAGAGAAAAAAAATAATAGGTCTGGGATGAACAGGATTAAAGGGATTTTAGGGATTTATAAACTTGAATGTGCTACCATAAATGATATGAACATCCAAGTTTTCCTTTCACTCTTCACCTTTCACCGTTCACCTTTCACCCTTCATTCTCAATTAAATCTCTTTCTCTCTTTTTCTCTTTGTAAAAAAACCCATCTCGCCATCTCGCCATCTCGCCATCTCGCTTAATTCATTCTCAATTCTCAATTCTCAATTTAATCTCTTTCTCTCTTTTTCTCTTTGTAAAAAAACCATCTCGCTAAATTCATTCTTCAAGCTTGACAAATATAGCCATCCACCTTTCACTGCATAGACAAAATGAGAAGCGAGGAATAACGATGAATAGATACATCTTAACAGGTGGTACAATACTTACTTTTGATAGAGATAAACCGCTGTTGGAACAGCAGGCAATCTTAATTGATGATGGTTATATAGTAAAAATCGGTGCTGATGACTGTTTTCAGGATGAAGTTTGTGAACGCATAGATGTTGAAGGTAAAATCATTATGCCCGGGCTTATAAATGCGCATCATCATTTTTATTCTACTTTTGTAACCGGTTTGGGAAAATCAGCTCCAGCTAAAAATTTTAATGCTGTGCTGGAAAACTTGTGGTGGCGTTTAGACAAAAAGCTGCTTCCGGAAGATAATTATTATAGTGCTTTAATTTCTATTCTGGCTTCCATACGGAAAGGGACTACTACTATAATTGATCATCATTCTTCGCCTTATGCTGTAAAAAATTCTCTTTCTCAAATTGCTCAAGCGGTTCGGGAAACAGGGATTAAAGCATCACTATGCTATGAGGTTTCAGATAGAGATGGTGCAGAAATTACGCAAGCCGGAATAGAAGAAAATTATGAATGGCTAAAACACTGCCAAAATAATCCCAATCCATTTTTGAAAGGACTTTTTGGCCTGCACGCTGCTTTTACGCTTTCGGATAAGACCTTAGCCAATATTGCTGATAAAGTTGCAGAACTTAATTGCGGTATCCATATTCATACTGCCGAAGTGGAAGCAGACGAAAAATATAATGTGGAACATTTTGGCAGAAGAGTGATGGAACGCTTAAACGATTTTAATTTGCTAAATAGTAAAAGCATTCTGGCTCATAGCGTTTATTTGAATGCCAGGGAACTTATTTTGGCAGCGGAAAAAGGAGCTGCCATAGTTTCCAATCCGCAATCCAATTTGAATAATGCTGTGGGCATTGCTGATGTCTGTAAAATGACGGAATTGGGAATAACAGTTGGACTTGGCACTGATGCAATGACTAATAATATGCTGGAAGAAGTTAGAGTTGGTGTTTGGGCTCAACATATGAAGCAAAATGACCCTTCTCGTGGTTTTACGGAAAATACCTCTGCCCTTGTATTCAATAATCCTGTGATTGCCCAAAAATATTGGGGTGAAAAACACGGAACTATAAAAGAAGGCAGTCCTGCAGATATTATTATTGTTGACTATATTCCG
>JAKQEP010000050.1 GCA_029556475.1 Candidatus Atribacteria bacterium | reverse complement strand
AAGGCAGTTGCAGGAATGACACCAGGCCATTTCTCTTTTGGAAATGCGAAGATCGTGAAAGATCCTTTTACAGGGGAACCGAAATTTGACATTACCTATAAACAGGTTTACGGCCAGGGTCCTAACGGTGTGGTTTCAGCTTCTTCCAAATGGCATAACTATATGGGAAGTACTGCCAGAGGGTGGATGTACTCAAGGCCTGTAACAGATATAGTCGTAAGATTTCCTGAGATGAATACAAAATTTAAGATTAATGGCAGAGAAATTTCCTTTATGGATATCCTTAACGGTGAAGTGGAAAAAATGATGGCCCGTTACAGAATAGGTGACGGAGACGGTGTGGCCATAATAAGTTCTACCAATTCATGTGTTCAGGATTCCAGTCAGTCTCTTTATGCTGCCATATATAATTTTAAAGAACTTACTCAGAAAAATCCTTCTTTTATGAAGTGGGTAAAGGAAAATCCAGAACACAGGGATGTCATTGCCTATAAAAAACTTTCAGAATTAACTTCATCTCTTGAAAAAATTGTAAAACCTGCCGGTATTTCAAGACCTGACTGGAAATCCTATGCAGAAAGCGGATATTTTACTACTGATACAGGAGGGGTTATGGGTGTTGTCTTAAAAACACTTCTTTCCTGGAAAACTGTAATGCCAAGATATGCCGATGATAAATTTGCAGAAGTTTTTCTTGACAATGGTGCAAGTCTATGGGCATTAAAAGCAGGACAGATAGGGGGAGAACAGGAAAATCGCTACCCCACTGCTCCTACATATCCTTTCAGTAAGCAATAGATTCAGAATTTACTCAAAATAAAAGAGTCACTATAGCTTTATGGTGACTCTTTTATTTATTAATAATTTAATAATAATTAAAGGTATAAATAGTAGAAAATAAATAATAAGTCAGAAAGGGATTTTGCGAAATTTTATCGGTGGGCTGTGATTTTTCCGACACGCTCTAAGTACCGCAACAGGTAAATTGGTACCCAAAAAATATGGAACACGCTCCTGTCCCTGGCCGGGCTCTGGAGGAAAAGATATGCCGTATTAAAAGAGAGTTGTAAATTATATAGACGCAAAATATTAACAGTCTGCAAAACCAGTTTGCCACACAACAGGATCATATCTTTTCCGGAAGAGTCCGGACAGGGACAGGTTTTATAAATGGGTATGAACTTATCTGGAGCGGTACTAAGGATTCTTAATTTTAACCGGCTTACTGCCCGGGCCTGATAATAATCCACTCCGGGAACTGTACTGAGGCCAGCAGTCATTACGTGTGCCTTTCTTGATTCTTTTATGAATATTTGGCGTATTACAGCATAGAGTAAAATTGTCAAATTTTCCGGATACCGTATATAAGTAATGAGGAGATTTATCGGGGGGACGTATTTTGTTGTACAGTTTATTATCCCAGTCATATCTTGCGGGGCATAAGGGAATTTTATCCATCGATGGCCTGAATGTGCAGCTTTTTGCCAGGATTCTGTCAAGCGAAGGAGGATAATATCCTTTATTGTCCTGTGCATAAAGGTCCAGACTGGATACTATATTTTTTAGATTTGTTTTACAGCCGTTTAAATGTATGTGCTGTTTTATCGTGTAATAAGAAAAACCGATTACAGCGAATATAACAGCTAATATTAAATTTAACATGATAAATTCTATATAATGGGGTATGCCGGCACCTGCCCTGTAGGAAAGATAGCTAATAATTAAGATACTGCAAATTATCTCGAATACAGCAAAATAAAGCCCTTCTACCGGATGTCCCGAAACAATAATACCTGTGGACAGTGCCAGACCTATAACAGGTAAAAGCATAACTAATGTCAGGGTACCAA
>JAKQEP010000049.1 GCA_029556475.1 Candidatus Atribacteria bacterium | reverse complement strand
GTTGATGTAGGGAAATCGGTGTCGCGGGTAGGAGGAAAGACTCAATTAGCAGCCTATCGCAAGGTAGTAGGTGATTTAAGGCTGAGTTATTCTCAATTTCAGGAATTAGAAATTTTTTCTCGCTTTGGCACTCAATTAGATGAAAATACTGAAAAGGTATTGATAAGGGGGAGAAGAATCAGAGAGATTTTAAAACAAAACCAATATCACCCCTATTCAGTTTTAGAACAGATTATCTATTTACTGGCTATTTCTCATGGTTTGCTGGATGGGATTGAGGAATCTGCTGTTTCAGAGTTTAAAAGATTGATAAGAGAAAAAAAGGAAGGCAGGTTAGCCGGGATCGAGGAGCGGATTAATAATAATGAATTATTATCCTCGCAGGATGAAAATAAGCTGGTTGATTATATCAAAGAAATTATTCAGTCTATGGTTCAAGGACAATAATTATGCAGATGCTGGAGAGTATTAGACGAAAAATTGAAAGTGCTGAGGACCTTTACTCAGTTGTTAAGACTATGAAGGCACTTTCAGCGGTGAATATCCATGTCTATGAGAGGGCAGTACAGGCGATTAATAAATATTTTCAAAGTATTGAGAACGGCCTTCAGATTGTCTTAAAGAAAAATCCGGAGATGCTTATTACAAACAACAAGATCAGTGAAGGAGTTACCGGTATCATAGCTTTTGGAGCCCAAAAGGGTATGGCAGGTAATTTTAATTTACCGGTTGTCAATAAGTTGAAGGGCTGGGTTGAGAAAAAAAGAGCTGACTTAAAATTCTCTCCGGTAGTCTGTTCAATCGGGGATAGAATAAGAGAACAATTGAAGGATGCCGGCTTTTCTCCGGAAAGTAGTTTTGATTTCCCGGCTTTTCGTTATCATATTGATAGTACTATTCAGGACCTTTTGTTGGTGATTGAGAGCTGGCGTTTCCAGAAAAATGTTAATACCATACATCTTTTCTACAATAAGCCCATAAGAGGGGTTTCTTTCCAGCCAATAACTCTGCAGCTCTTTCCTCTGGATATAAGTTGGCTGAGGAGTGTGGCAAAAAAAAGTTGGCCTTCACGTTCCATTCCCCTCTATACTCTGACCACAGGAGAACTGTTTAACCATCTTATCAGACAATATTTTTTTATTATACTATTCCGGGCATTTATTGAATCAATGGCTAGCGAGAATGCCAGCCGCCTTATGACTATGCAAAAAGCAGAGCAAAATATTGAAGAGCGTCTGGAAAATTTAAATGCCCAATTCAATCATCAGCGCCAGAAAGCCATCACCGATGAATTACTGGATATTATTGCCGGATTTGAGGCACTTACCAAATGAATCATTTTCATTTTATTCTATAAATAGATTAAAACTATAGAAATTATGTTTTTAAAATGTGGTATAGTATATAAATTGAAGAAGAAAACCTGCACTTTCAAAGATAACAGTATATAGGTTATATTAAATGGAAAAGAATGAAACCAAACCCAAAGATTACCATAAAGATATTCAGATTGGTGGGATGACCTGCATCAATTGTGCCAACAGGGTGGAAAGAGGTCTCAAAAAAATAGAGGGGGTAAAATTTGCCTCTGTCAATTTGGCAACCGAAACCGCCTTTATAGTCAGTGAACGGGAAATTTCAGCCCAGGAAATAAAAGAAGCGGTACAATGGGCTGGTTATAGTGTACTGGAAGGAGACAGAGGAGATCTGAGCCAGGTTCGGTATAAAGAATCAAAAAGAAGATTGATTATGGCCTGGATAGTAACAGCTCCCCTCTCTCTATTGATGATTTTGCACATGCTGGGTTATCATATCTCCGGCTTTGTACTGATTGAAATTATCTCTGTTGCCTTTCTTGCCTTCTATTGCGGTATGGCTACCATAAAGAGTGCCTGGATTGCCTTCCGGCATTTCCATTCCAACATGGATACTCTTATTACTATTGGAACAGTAACCTCCTGGCTGACCGCAGTTTTGAACTATTCAGGATTGCCGATTATATCGTTCGGAACTATTGGTGGAATGATAATCACTATACATCTAACCGGTCGTTTTATAGAATCAAATTTAAGGGATAAAGCGGCCAAAGAAATAAAAGCCCTGATCGCTTTACAGGCCAAAGAAGCTACTGTCATTTTAGAAAATGAAGAAATTAAAGTGCCTATAACTATGCTGAAAAAGGATCAGCTAATCAAGGTTAAGCCCGGCGAACGGGTTCCTGTAGACGGAATCGTCATAGATGGTGCCTCAGCGGTAGATGAATCTTTTATCTCCGGAGAGCCGATCCCCAGGAAAAAGGAGAAAGGTGATGAGGTAGTCGGAGGATCTATTAATCTTTCCGGGCTCTTGATTGTTAAGGCAGTTAAGATAGGGGAAGAATCCTTCTTATCCCAGATGATAACTTTAATAAAAGAAGCCCAGGGTGCCAAGGTGCCCATCCAGGCTCTGGCAGATAATATCACTAATATCTTTGTTCCCGTTATCATTACCCTTGCCACCTTAAGTGCCTTGTTCTGGTTTTTCAATCTGAGCAATTATCAGCCATTCTTATTAAAGGCAAAAGAAATATTTCCCTGGATTTTAATTACCGGAAATAAATACTCTTTTGCAGTCTTTGTCTTTATTTCCACTGTGGTAATTGCCTGTCCCTGTGCTTTAGGATTGGCCACTCCAATGGCTCTGGTGGTAGGGAGCGGAATTGCGGCAAAAAAAGGATTAATTATCCGAAATGCTGAGGCGATACAGATTTCCAAGGACGTAGGATATGTATTGATGGATAAAACAGGAACTATAACTGAAGGTAAACCGGCTGTTATCCAGCATACTCTGTCAGAAGAAGAGATGAATGCAGTTGCATCCATTGAAAGCAACTCACACCATCCCCTGGCACAAGCCATTGCCGGCAGAGTAAAAAAGAAGATAAAAGTGGGGGAAGTAAAGGAGATTGCCGGAGAGGGTGTAGAGGCAAATTACAACGGGGCAAAATATTTTATCGGTAAACCAGAAAAAAGTGGAGAATATACAATTTATCAAAAAAAAGGTCAAACAGTGGTAGAGGTTTGGAAAGATAACACAAAGATAGGTTTTATTGTTTTGGCTGATAGAATAAGAGAAGATTCAAAAAGTGCTATAATTAGTCTAAAGAAACTAAACATTACACCGGTAATGGTTACCGGTGACAATGAAATTACAGCACGGGCAGTAGCGGGTGAGATGGGTATTGAAGAGGTATATGCCGGAGTAAAGCCAGATGAAAAACTGTCCATAGTCAGGAAATTCCAGGCTACCGGAAAGAAAGTTTTGATGATTGGAGATGGAATTAACGATGCCGCCTCTCTAAAAGGAGCAGATATCGGGGTGGCAATGGGCAAGGGAGCAGATTTAGCTTTAGATAGTGCCGATATAGTAATTGTGAAGGAAGGAATTTCCGGGCTTATACATAGTATTACCATATCTATTAATATTTTTAAAATTATAAAACAGAATCTTTTCTGGGCTTTTCTGTACAATGTTCTGGCTATTCCTATGGCCATGCTGGGATTATTACATCCTGCTATATCAGAGGGAGCTATGATTTTTAGCTCTATTACAGTCACCTTGAATTCATTGCGGCTTAGAAAGGCCGATTAAAACTACTTACCATTGAGGTATACAAAAAAATATTAATAAAAGGAGTGATTTGAAATGAAACATAAATTAGTTGCCTTTGACGGCAATACAGCAGCTGCTTATACTGCATATCATATCAGTGAAAATGTTACCATTTATCCCATAACACCATCTTCTGTTATGGGGGAACTGGCAGATTTGTGGGCATTTCAGGGAAAGAAAAATATCTGGGGTGCAGTGCCTGCTGTAGCTGAAATGCAGAGTGAGGCTGGAGCCGCAGGTGCGGTTCATGGCTCTTTACAAAGAGGGGCTTTGACTACTACCTTCACGGCTTCACAGGGTTTGTTACTTATGCTTCCCAATATGTTTAAAATTTCAGGAGAACTGTCACCGGTGGTATTTAACGTGTCTGCCCGCACGGTAGCAACACATGCTCTGTCAATATTCGGAGACCATTCTGATGTAATGGCTGCCAGAACCACGGGATTTGCCTTGTTAGCAGCGGCTTCCGTACAAGAGGCGATGGACTTTCCCTTGATTGCCCAGGCAGCTTCTCTGAAATCCAGAATTCCCTTTTTGCATTTCTTTGATGGATTCCGTACTTCCCATGAGATATCCAAAGTAGAACTTCTGGAAGTTGAAGAGATGAAGAGAATGATTGATGATAAACTGGTCTATGAGCACAGGGCTCGCGCCTTATCCCCGGAACGCCCTTTTATACGAGGTACAGCCCAAAATCCTGATGTTTTTTTCCAGGCAAGAGAAGGGTGTAATCCCTTTTATGATATATGTGCCGATATTACCGAAGAGACAATGAAAGAATTTAAAGAGATTACCGGCAGGGAATACCATCTCTTCCAGTATGAAGGCGCTACTGATGCTGAATATGTATTTCTGATTATGGCCTCAGGCTGCGAAACGGTACAGGAGACCGTAGAGCATTTGATTGGAAAGGGTGAAAAGGTAGGTATGATAAAGGTTCGTCTGTTCAGACCTTTCTCAGTCAGGCATCTCTATCAAGCTATACCGGAGACCGCGAAGATACTGTGTGTCCTGGACCGAACCAAAGAGCCGGGCAGTGCTGGAGAACCTTTGTATACTGAAGTCTTATCCGGTATTAACGAATATATGAGTGAAAACAATATTGACCGAAAGATAAGGGTATTCGGAGGCAGATATGGACTCTCATCAAAAGAATTTACACCTGCAATGGTTATGGGGGTATATGAGGAAATAAAGAAAGAAAACCCTTTAAACCACTTTACTGTTGGTATTAACGATGATGTCACCCATAGAAGCGTTTCCTATCCTGAACATTTTCATATTGAGCCAGTTGATCGGGTAAGGGCGGTATTTTATGGATTAGGTTCAGATGGAACGGTCAGTGCCAACAAGAGCTCTATCAAAATTATTGGGGAAGAAACAGATAATTTTGCTCAAGGGTACTTTGTCTATGACTCCAGAAAGGCAGGGTCTTTAACCATTTCTCATTTACGGTTCGGGAAAGACCCCATCCATTCACCATACCTGATTCAGAGAGCAAATTTTGTGGGATGCCATCAATTCTCGTTTCTGGATAAGTATGATGTTTTGAAATATGCTGAAGATAATGCTGTACTGCTCTTAAATAGCCCCTATCCGGCAGAAGAGGTTTGGGATAAAATACCCCGGGAAGTTCAGCAGAAGATAATAGACAAGAAAATTAAACTCTTTATAATTAATGCTTACCAGATTGCCAGAGAAACCGGTCTCGGTGTCAGAATTAATACCGTAATGCAGACTGCCTTTTTTCTGTTGAGCAAGGTTTTACCGGAAGATGTAGCGATAGAGAAGATCAAGCAGTTTATCGAAAAATCTTATGGTAGCCGTGGAGAAGAGATTCTCAGGAGAAACAATGAAGCGGTTGATCTGGCTATGAAGTCTATTAAGGAGATTAAAGTGCCTGCCAGAGCGGAGGGCACCATCAGGAAAAAAGATACCGTTTCAGAAAAAGCTCCTCAATTTGTGCGTGAAGTTACTGCCAGAATGATAGCTCAGGAGGGAGATGATATACCGGTAAGCGCCTTTCAGCCCGATGGGACTTTTCCTTCCGGAACTACCAAATGGGAAAAGAGAAATATAGCCCAGGAAATTCCTGAATGGGATCCCGATACCTGTATACAATGTGGAAATTGTGCCTTTATCTGCCCTCATGCGGTAATAAGAAGTAAAATATATTCTCCTGAATTGCTAAAAGATGCGCCTGCTGGATTTAAGTCGGCAGACAGCAAGATAAAGACATTCCAGGGGCAAAAGTATACGCAGCAGATCTCACCGGAGGACTGTACCGGTTGTGGATTATGTGTAGAGATATGTCCTGCTAAAAATAAAAAAGACCCCGGGAAAAAAGCCATCAATCTGGTTCCCGTTGAACAGATTCAGGAAGAGGAAAAGGCAAACTGGGAATTTTTTGAAAGTATTCCTTTGCTTGACAGAACTGATCTGCAACTGAATAAGATCAGAGATTTGCAATTTACCGAACCATTGTTTGAATTTTCAGGAGCCTGTGCCGGTTGTGGTGAAACACCCTATTTAAAACTCATCAGTCAGTTATTTGGTGACAGGCTGATTATTGCCAATGCTACCGGTTGCTCCTCAATTTATGGAGGAAATTTGCCAGCTACACCCTGGACAATCAATCAAGATGGGCAAGGACCGGCCTGGTCGAATTCTCTCTTTGAAGACAATGCTGAATTTGGTTACGGGATGAGGCTGGCCTTAGACCAGCAGAAAAAGATGGCAGTTAATCTATTAGAAGAGTTAAAAGGCGAGATTGGTCAGGAATTGGCAGAAGAATTGATCAACGCTAAACAGACCAATGATGAAGAAATTCAAAAACAGAGAAAACGGGTAGCGCAATTACTTGCCAGATTAAAGGATATTTCTAAGGTAGAGGCAAGACAATTGGAAAGTTTAGCAGAGTCATTGATAGAAAAGAGTGTCTGGATAATCGGTGGAGATGGCTGGGCTTATGATATAGGTTACGGAGGATTGGACCACGTTATTGCCCAGAAACAGAATGTCAACATACTGGTATTGGATACAGAAGTCTACTCCAATACCGGTGGGCAGATGTCCAAGGCCACTCCCTTAGGTGCTGTGGCGAAATTTGCTGCCGGCGGAAAAGAAATGGCTAAAAAAGATCTGGCTATGATGGCAGTTAATTATGGAAATGCCTATGTGGCAAGAGTTGCCCTGGCTGCTGATATGAATCAGGCTATAAGGGTATTCCGTGAAGCTGAAGCCTATAATGGCCCATCTCTCATTGTTGCCTATTCACACTGTGTGGCACACGGCTATGATCTGAGAAACGGTATTAAGCAGCAGAAAGCGGCAGTAGCCTCCGGATATTGGCCCTTAATGCACTATAACCCGGGGTTGAGAAAAGAAGGGCAGAATCCTTTTGTGCTGGATAGCAAAGCTCCCAGTATCCCATTAGAAGAATATATCTATGCAGAAAACAGATATAGAATGCTAACTTATAGCGCACCCGAAATTGCCAAAGAGTACTATAAAAAAGCCCAGCAGGAAGTAACGAATCGCTGGAAGATATATGAAAAATGGGCTAAAGATGATAATTCCCAAAAATAAAATAAATAAAATATAGATTATAGATTCAAATTGGGGGATAAGAAAATGATAGATTTAAGTACTGAATATTTAGGTATTAAATTAAAGAATCCCTTGGTTGCCTCTTCCTCTCCTTTGTGTGAGGATATTGAAAACATCAGACTTATGGAAAAAAGCGGAATAAGTGCTGTAGTTTTACACTCACTCTTTGAGGAACAGGTTATCTTGCAGGAAAAAGAATTGAACTATGCCCTTACTGAAAACACGGAGAGATATGCTGAATCATTGAGCTATTTTCCTGAAGTTGATGATTATCACTTTGCTCCTGAAGAATATATAAAATATATTGATAAGGTAAAAAAGGCTGTGCAGATACCGGTTATCGGGAGTTTAAACGGCGTATCTAATACCGGGTGGATTCGTTACAGCAAAAAGATTGAAGAAGCAGGAGCTGATGGGCTGGAACTGAATATCTACTATTTACCCACCAGGGTTGACCTTACCTGTCAGGAGTTAGAGAAAATGTATCTTGACCTGGTACAGGAGGTAAGACAGACTATAAAAATACCTCTGGCTGTAAAATTAGGCCCTTATTTCAATTCCTTTGTGCATTTTTGTGATAAATTGGTTGGTGCAGGGGTTGATGGATTAATCTTATTTAATCGCTTTTATCAGCCGGATGTTGATCTATTGGAAATGTCGGTTAGCCCTAATCTGGAATTGAGTAGCTCATCTGAATTGCGATTGCGTTTGAGATGGATAGGAATTCTCTATAATAAGATTAAGGCAGATCTGGCAGTCACTGGAGGAATACATACGGCCAAAGATATTCTGAAAAGCATAATGGTAGGAGCCAAAGTTGCTATGATGACATCAGCACTGTTGGAGCAAGGAATTCCTTATGTTGAGACACTGGTTAAAGGAACTGAGGAATGGCTCAGAAGACATAATTATCAGTCTATTGATGAGTTGAGGGGTGTATTAACAGAATGTAATGTGAAAGAGACTGATGCCTTTGAAAGGGCTAATTATATGAAGGTGTTACAGTCTTACCATTATGAATAAAAAACAGTTAAACAGGGGACGGTTCACTGTTTAACTCCCAAGGACTTTGTAAAACAGAAAACCGTCCCCATTTTTGCCTGTTTAGTTATTAGTCGTTGGTCGATAGTATATAGTATTTAGTGAAGTGGGTATAAGTGAAAGAGGTTTTTTAATAAAGATGCAAAGAAAACCCCCTTCTGTCATTGCGAGCGACCGGAGGGAGCGAAGCAATCTCATCCAGTTATGCTGGGAGAATTGAAAGCAAATGAAGTTTTTGGTTTATGGTTCTTGGTTTTTGGAAAAAACCTAAGAAAATACAAAGAGAGTGGAAATAAGTGAGGGCTTAAAAGATAAAGAGTGCGGGCAACAGAGTATGAGATTGCCACACACTGATTTCACAGTGTTCGCAATGACATTGCAGTGGGAGTAAATGGTGGTATAAAGTTTTTGGTTAAAAAGATGTGGGAGTAGATGAAAGGGGTTTTTTGTTCATAGTTTATGGATTTTGGTAAAAAGCAAAGAGGAAGAGCGCGGGGAGAAGTATCAAACAGGGGACGGCTCACTGTTTAACTTCTAAGGACTTTGTAAAACAGAAAACCATCCCTATTTCTGCCTGTTTAGTCGTTAATCGATGATATTTGGTTATTAAAGTTTTTAGTAAAATACTAAAATAAAGATGTGAGTAGAAGTGAAGGAATAGTGTTTTTAGCTTATAAACAGTTTTTATTCGTTATAATATTGGCAATAACAGAAAGGTTTACTATATGGAACAACTTATCTCTACTGGCTGGTGGGCACATATCCCCGAACATATCAATCCGGTACTGGTTTCTTTTGGCCAGTTTAAGGTATACTGGTATGGACTGATGTACCCGGTAGGCTTTTTAACTGCCTTTTTTCTGGTTATCTATCGTATACGTTCGGAAAAACTTATCCTGGAAGAATCCACCGTTTTTGATTTTTTACTCTGGGCTATCATCAGTGTTATTTTTGGTGCCAGAATAGGTCATGTGGTTTCCTCAGACCTGAGTTATTACCTGGCAAATCCCTGGAAGATTATTTCGCCCTTTGATTTTACAGGTGGCTTACATTATACCGGTATCTTGGGAATGTCATACCATGGCGGAGCTATAGCCCTGGTACTTTCTTATATATTATTCTGCTATATCCGAAAGATAAATCACTGGCAATTTGCCGATATTGTTGCACCGGCCATTCCGGCAGGATACACCTTTGGCAGGATTGGTAATTTTATCAACGGTGAATTATATGGCAAAGTGACCACTTTACCCTGGGGAATGTATTTCCCTGCAGACCCTACCCATCAATTACGGCATCCCAGCCAGCTTTACGAAGCATTTTTGGAAGGCATAGTCCTTTTTCTTATTTTATGGCATTTACGAAAAAAGAAATGGTTTAATGGGTTAACAATGAGCATCTATCTGATAGGATATGGTGTAATACGTTTCTTTATCGAATTTATCAGAGAGCAGTTAGAGTTTACAGAGCTATATTTCGGATTTATAAACCTGGCGCAGGTAATGTCTTTATTAATGATAGTCATAGGTCTTGGGATAATGTTAATCAGAAAAGACAGACCGTATCTGCCTATAACCAGGGAGGAGCAAGAGGAGTAAATGGGTAATCAATTTTTAATATTTTTAGCCATCATTGCCCTGGTGGCATTACTGTTTAGTGGCGGTTATCTGAATTTATAAAACTATATTATTAACGCAGATGGTAATTTAATAATAATAATTAAAAGGAGTATATACTATGTTAAAAGATTTAGTTATAAGAAATCGCAGTTATCGGCGTTTTGACGAAAGTAAGAAAATTAATCGGGAAGAATTGCTTGAACTGATTGATCTGGCTAGATTATCTCCTTCTGCGAGTAATCTTCAACCCTTAAGATATCTATTGTCTTATAGTGAAGATAACAACCAGCTCATTTTCAGCACACTCGCTTGGGCACGTTATTTGCCAAACTGGGAGGGACCTTCCAGTGGGGAACGGCCTACTGCTTATATTGTTATGTTAGGTGACAAAAATATTACTGATAATTTTGGTGTAGATGCAGGAATAGCGGCACAGAGTATACTACTGGGAGCAAATGAAAATGGATGGGGAGGCTGCATTTTTGGGAATGTTGCAAAAAATAAATTAAGAAATTATTTCAATATCCCAACACAGTATGAGATACTATATGTACTTGCACTGGGCTATCCGGTGGAAAAGGTTCAGATAGAAGAAATAGGAGTAGATGGTAGTATCAAATACTGGAGAGATGAAAAACAGGTCCACCATGTCCCCAAGAGAAATCTTTCTGACCTGATCATTTCTTAAGAAAGACTCCGAGTTTCTATATGAAAAGGGAGATAAGCCTATAGTGAATATTCTGCGTAATATATTTTGGTTTATATTTATAATCTCTATCCCCATTCTCTTGATTTCCTCGGTGGTAGAGTTAGAGCTGAATTTCCTGCCTTTATATGAATATGCTTATCAAAAATACCATATCAGCGAGGTTACCGGTTTTACTGATGAGCAATTAATGAGGATTACCCGTCACCTGATTCAGTTTTTTAACGGTAAAGTTGAAAATGTTCAGTTAATGATGGAAAAGAAGGGTAAGCCCTTATATTTATTTCATAGTCACGAAATTGAACACCTCAATGATGTGAAGGTAATTTTCCATTATACCTTTCAGGTTTTAATAATTACTCTGCTTTGTTTTGCGGTCTATCTGATTTTTACTATTGCAAGGCGAGACCAAAATAGATGGTATCATTTCTGGAAGGCCTTGAGAGGTGGGAATATATTAACGGTCGGACTTCTGTTGGTATTGGGAATATTTGTGTTTTTTGGTTTTTACCAACTTTTTTTACAGTTTCACTACCTGGTTTTTGGTGACCCCGCCAGCTCCCCCTGGATATTAGACCCCAGAACAGACTACTTAATTATGATGTATCCGCTGAATTTCTGGCAGGATGCTGCAATACTGGGGATAGGTACTATTGTCATTGCAGCACTGCTTTTTATTCTAATCAGCAGCATTGTATTGCAGGGCTATCGAAGAAAGGGCAGATATCATTACAAAAGATAAGATTAAAGGATAGCTTATGGTCTCCATTATTTTTCTTCTTACCATTATTTTAAATACTTTAATAGGAACAATCCCATTTTGGGGCCCCCTTTTTTCGGGAATTTTTACCGGGATTATTACTGAAAAAAAAGACCTGGCTGTGGCTGTTGCCTTTTGGGGAGCGGTAATAGGGGGAGCCCTATGCAGGATTTTTCTTAATTATCCCCGAAATTTCTGGCATTCCTATCTGCTAAATATATTTGGTAAAACAGTTGCTCACTATACTAAGACCATTATTACAGGAAATCTTTTTTTCCTGGCACTCTTTTTTGGCTTGACAGGTATATTGGGCGCTTTTATCGGTGCTTTTTTAAAGAATCAAATAAAAAGAAGAAGATAAATAAGAAGTATTTGACTTAAACTAATTCATCAACAGCCTGGCGGAAAACGCTGCCTCTTTCAAACTCATTGGAAAACATACCGAAACTGGTTGCAGCCGGGGAAAGAATTATATTTACTCCCGCTATTGCCTTCTGGTAAGCTACATCTATTGCCCCGGACATAGAAGAACAGATTTCCATTTTATTACTTAGTCCCAGCTCTTTTAGTTGAGTCAGGATTATTTCAGAAGCATTATATGCCGGATGCTGCAAAATAATTGTATAAATAATATTAGACTTCTCTTTGAGAACTTCACAGAGCTCACGGTAATCTAATTTTTTGTCCCCCCCTCCCAGAATTAAAATCAATGGTTCTGTAGAAAATGAGTTTATGGCAGCAATGGTAGCATCAGGGGTTGTGGCACAAGTATCATTGTAAAAATTAATTCCTCTTAAAGTCCTGATTTTTTCTAATCGGTTTGCTATACCAGAAAAGGTTTTAATTCCATTTCGGATTAGAGGCAGAGGTAAATCGTTGATAAAAAAGACGATAGAGGCAGCCAGAATATTACTGATATTATGGATACCGGGAAGGGGGATATCTTTAATAGAGCAAAACTCTGTTACCCGGTTCCCCGATTTAAAGAATAATCTATCCTCCTCAAGATAACTTCCCCGGGGTACCTTATTCCTGGTACTGAACCAGTAAATATTTGCTGAAGTGTCCTGGTCAGATTCAATACTTTTTATAACAGGATTATCCAGATTGGTAATAAGGTAATCGGACTGACCCATATTTTTGTAGATTAGTTTTTCAGAAGCATCATAATCATTGAAGCTGTCATAACGGTCTAAATGGTCAGCCAGAATGTTGGTCAAAACAGCTATATGTGGTTGAAAAGAGATCTGTGTCTGAGCGAGACCCTCCAGCTGCCAGCTGGAAATCTCCAGTACAACGATGGTGTCAGGCTTAATATCAGGTAATACCTCAAACACAGAAATACCTATATTGCCAGCCTGGACAATATCTTTTTCAGCCTGGCAAAAGGTGTGGTAGATTAAATTGGTAACCGTGCTTTTCCCTTTGGTTCCCCCTACGGCAATAAGGTTGGAAGAAGGACAAACCCTGAGAAACAAAGATAAATCAGTTTCAATAGGAATACCACACTCTTTGGCAACCAGTAAATACTTTGAATTACGTGGTACTGCCGGATTCTGAATAATCATATCACTATTGATAAAATCCTGAATGCGATGTTCTCCTAAAACATACTCAATATTCCTGTATTCTTTTAATTCATCCAATGTGCTCTTTAATTCGTACTCTCTCTTGAGGTCTGTTACCAGAACATTTGCTTCCGATTGTGCCAGAAAGCGGGTTACACCCAATCCGCCCCGGTTTACACCCAACCCCATTACCGTAACTTTTTTGTTTTTTAAAAAATTTGTTTTTTCCATAATATGAGGTACTTGTCTTTAAAAAGATACTTTACTTAATAATATATCAAATCAGTCCAAAAAAGAATATATTTCTCAAAATAATACCTTAACTTAAATATTTTAACCTACTTTTATCTTCTTAAAAATATAATAATTACGATAGTGTAAAATTTTAGTAGGGGTTTTCTAAGATATCACTTGCCAGTAGTTCAACAAAAAAGGTAGACTTACCTCATAAGATAAAACTTTAAAGAAAAAGAAATAACATTCTTTTTCTAAGGAGGAGGTAAATCTACCAT
>JAKQEP010000048.1 GCA_029556475.1 Candidatus Atribacteria bacterium | reverse complement strand
GGTTAAAAAGATGTGGGGGATAAGTGAAAGGGGTTAATAGTTTATGGTTTTTAGTTAAATCATTGCAGGAATAAATGTAAGTGGTCGTCAGTCGTTTGTATATAGTATTTGGTAAAATTCAAATAAAAATTAAATAAATGCGGGCGAAAGTGAGGGATTAACAGAGGAAGATGTGGGCAGAAATGGATGAGATTGGCACGACATGTTTTCAACATGTCTTGCAATGACGGAAGATGATGGAAAGCAGATGAGATTGCCGCAGTCGTTGCACTCCTTCGAAATGACAGGAGAGTAGAATATATTTATAAAATTATCTTATCTAAAAAATTAAAGGATTGTTCCCCAAGGTAGCTTTCAGATTGACCGGATTGACTGTATATCAGATTGTCAAAGAATGATACACATGATACACATCAAACTCATCAAACAGAGAACCGTCCCTTGTAAAAACCCTGTAAAAAATTGAAAAATATTGTCTAAAATAAAAAATATAGGGAATAATGTAGATAGAACATTAAAATAATAAATAGAAACTTGCAATAAGTTGATAAAGGCAAACTATCCGAAAGGGTAGGGCGCAAAGTTATGTGCCTAAAGTATGTAGAGATATACAATGGCTGGCAGACTGCCGATTTATTTTTTTATTCTTATAAAGGCAAAGGTACAAAACTAGAAATTTACCATAGAAAATAAAAGTATAATTTCTTTGTGATAACTATATTGTAAGGATTTTAATAAGAAAGGTGATGGTCTTATTTATATATTATAAAAAACTACATTAGTATGTTTAAAAAGTGGACAATTATCTGTTTCACAACTTTTTTCTTATTACAGAGCAGGGAACTTTAACATAATTGTTCTTTAATAATTTACTATGACTTGCACTTTATGATTGCCATTAATACCAGGAGACAATCCTCTGGCATTATTTTTTACAAACAAGAGACGGTTTCTGCTTCATGCTTGCAATAAAAACAGAGAAAAGGGCTCAAACAGAGAACCGTCCCCTATAAAAAACTGAATAGAAGGGAAGTTTATTATTTTATGAAAAGTAAGATGAGAAAGTTAATACGAGTGATTCTTGGGCTTACAATGATGCTGTCCATAGCTATTGGAGTGGTCAATTCCGTTATTGCTGATGAAATATCAGACATAACAACCCCCTTTGAGCTGACCAAAAATACAGCTCGCACTGAGATTGAGGCAGCTATTGCCGCCGGGAAGGCGGCTGGCGCGACAGTGGCGATAATGGATGGTAGAGAATTTGTCTATGCGGAAGGGTTTGGCATGGCAGACCGGGAAAAGAATATTCCGGTTGAGCATAATACGGTTTTTAATATCGGTTCGGTAAGCAAAGTGTTTGCAGCAACCTCCATTATGATGCTGGTAGATGATGGTAAAGTCTCTTTAGATGAACCCATTATAACCTACCTTCCGGAATTTAGAATGGCAGATGAACGGTATCGGGATATCACAGTAAGAATGTTACTAACCCATTCATCTGGTTTGCCTGGGACAACTGCTTGGAACAATTTTGGTTCAGAATATAACCAGAATATTTATAGTGAGCTTCTGGCGGTGTTATCCCGTTCCACATTGAAGCACAAACCGGGAGAATTAGCGGCTTACTGTAATGATGGTTTTACACTGGCAGAGATGATTGTGGCTGAAGTCGCAGGTATGGGATATGGGGATTTTCTGATAGAGCGAATCTTTAAACCATTGGCTATGGACCACACCTGTCCGGGTTTCAACCGGCTTCCCGAAGGGCTTACCCCGGCTAAATACTATCGTGCTGATGGTAAAGGTGAGCCCTTGGAGATAGGCTCACTACTGGCCAGTGGTGGATTATCATCCACTGCGGAGGACTTATGTCGTTTTGCTACTACCTTTTCCGGCAGCAAAGTTATCCTGTCTTCTCAGTCATTGGGGGTGATGTTGAAAAGGCAGCCAAATGAGTTTCAAGGTAAATTGCGAGGAGATGGTTTCCCCTTTGGTCTTGGTTGGGATTTTGCCGAACTTACCCCATATCCTGAAAAGGATATCGTTCTTTTTGGTAAAACCGGTGGCACAGGTCACTATAACGCTATGCTCTACACGGTACCCTCTCAACAAATCTCAGTAGCTGTAATCGGCAGTGGTCCGCAATGTGATTCCCCGGGTATTGCCTTTAAAGTAATATCTGCTTATCTTAAAGAGAAGGGTCTCATTACTGAAGAGGAGACGGAAGATAAGGAACCGTTTGAAGCAGAATCATTTCCAACCAATCTGTTAGCATATGAAGGTTATTATGATAGCGTTGGTATCACCATGCGGATTGCCCTCGATGATGAAAAAGGTATATTAACCTGCTATCTGGTAGATGGTAATGATGAGTCTGCCCTGTATTCTGCAATATATAATGATGGGTTTTTCTATGATGATGCTGGAAACGCTTATTACTTTATTACCGTGGATGAGACAAATTACTTTGTTGCATACTCACCATTATTTGATTTCCATAACATTAAGGCTGAGAAGATTGAAGCCATTGCACATCCACTGGAATTATCAGTGCCTATAGATGGTAAAATATGGCTCAGGCGAAACGCAAAAGCAGCTGAAGCGGCAATGCTTACAGAGGGCCACATTATTTCTTCTATGATAATACCCGATCTACCCGGGTACATAGATTTTGAAGGCTTAAAAGCTGTGAAATCACCTGATTATGCCGGCATGCCGGTAAAATCTATGAGAGATATGAGCGAACTGAGGCTCTACAAAAAAGATGGTAATACCTGGGCATGGCTATCAGGTGCGGATTATATGCCAGCTGAGCTAGCAATGCCCTTAAAAACAGGTGCCAATACCCTGGTTATCGGTAGTGAAGGCCTGAATGAATGGCTGATGGTAGAATTTGATACAATCCTGTCCTTTGAAATGCCGGATAAAGGTCGGGTCATTATATTCAGTTCTGAGGGTATAATCTATGACAGTCTGGTGGACAGTGGAGATATCTCTGTTCCTGAAGGATGCCTGCTGGAAGTGGCTGGCGAACCAGGAGCACAGTTCCAGATAACAGCTTCAGTGGATGAAACAGCAAAGATTAGTAAATCGGCGGCTAAAATATCGGAAATCTTAATGGCTGATTATGGTGTAAATAGTCTTCAATATACCCTGCTTTCTGGTAATAAAATTATAATTTCCGGGTCTGCAGATAAACATGGCGGTGGTGAGGCTGTCTCGCCTGATGTGGATACCAATTCTACTATTTATGGGATTGGTTCTACCAGTAAAATGTTTACTGCTGTTGCAGTTATGCTACTATCCGAACAAGGAAAAATAAACCTGGATAAACCAGTTATAGACTATGTACCCGATTTTGTAATGAAAGATGAACGTTATAAAGACATTACCGTTCGTATGCTCTTAAACCATTCATCAGGGCTGATGGGTTCAACATACACAAACGGTGTCCTGTTTGATGATAATAGCACTTTTAATCACGATCACTTGCTTTCTGCTCTTGCCAATCAAAAGCTTAAGGCTGAACCGGGTGCCTACTCTGTTTATTGTAATGATGGGTTCAGTCTTGCAGAGATTGTTGTGGAAAGGGTAAGTGGTTTAACATTTTCTGAGTTTGTCAGAGAAAATATTACCGGGCCTTTAGGCCTGGAAAATACCTTCACCAGTCAGGATGTTTTTGATCGTGAGTTAATGGCAAAAACATTTATCCGGGATAATGAAACTCCTCCGGAAATGGTAAATATGATTGGTTCAGGAGGTTTATATTCAACCGCTTTAGAGCTCTGCCTCTTTGGTCAGATTTTTATGAATAATCCCGAAAATGAGATAGCAAAGGATTTTTTGTCACCTGCTTCAAAAGATGCTATGAATGAGAAAGAATATCTAAAAGGGATGTGGCCTGAACAAACAGATAATTTTTTTAACTATGGATTGGGCTGGGATTCAGTAGAACTTTACCCCTTTAACCATTATGGAATTAAGGGAATAGCCAAAGGAGGAGATACTCAACTGTATCACAGTTCTCTAATAGTATTACCTGAACAGAATATGTCCTTTGCTGTGGTGATGTCAGGGGGCTCTTCAATTTTTGGTGAATTGATGGGCCTTTCATTGCTGCAACAAGTCCTTTTATCAGAAGGTGAAATCGATGCTATTATTTCTGCCCATGAAGATATCTCTGAGGCTGTTCCAATGCCTGTAGAACTGACCCATTATGCCGGACTTTATGAAAATAATACAATGGTAACAGAAATAAAAATAGAACAAAACGGCACACTTACTATGTCCGTAGTGGCTGAATTAACAGGGCAAAACGTGCCTGAGGAAAGCTTTATTTATTATTCATCAGGAAAATTTGTCAGTGAAGACAAGAGTAAAAAAATCTCTTTTGTTCAGGAAGCCAATGGTGAGACCTATCTGCATATGATAAAAAATATATCTCTGCCCGGGGTGGGAGAGATAATAATGACCTCATATGATTCTGTCAAAATCTCACCAAATCAGGTGGGCTTAGATATTCAACAAGTCTGGGATGAACGTAGCGGAGTATATTATCTGGTCAACGAAATGAGAAGCGGAGAAATGTACTATAATTTATTTCAGTCGATATTTGAAATATCTACCAGTAAGGAGCTACCAGGTTATTTCGGCACATACAGGATTGACGATAAGAATACCGCCAGTCAGAGAGCACAGATACCTGTTATGAATGGTCGGGATAATACTTCAATTCATTATAGTATTGATGAGAATGGTAAAGAATATCTATCTGATGGAAGCTGGATTTATCTGTCCGGGAAGGGAATTTCTGAAATTTATGCAGGGGTAGATGCTATATGTACAATACCGGAAAGCGGGTATGCACAGTGGTATTTTGTAGGGAAAGAAGAGGAAGGTAAAACAATGACGGTAAAATTACCTGATGAAGGTGCTTTTGCTGTGTATGACAGCTCTGAATGTATTTACTACTCGACGGTTTCGGACAATCAGCCTGTCATGTTGCCTGCAGAGGGAAAAATCGTTTTTATCGGAGATAACCCAGGAACCAAATTTTACATAACCATCAAATAAAACCCAAACCTGTCAAGGGACGGTCCTTTGACATAATTCAAAGTTGTATCTGATATCATTGAATATTCTTACTAATTTATTATTTTCCATTAATATTTATAAGGATAAAAATTAATTATATTACAAGATGGTATATTTAGACATAATACAATGCTAAACTAGATATTGCAGAATATGTTGAAGTGGCAAAAGGTATACATTTTATGTTTATTGATAATAAGAATAAATTAAACTATAATATAGAATAATATTAAGAGTAATTCCCAATATTGATGTAAATAAAGGCAGGTAAAAATGAAAATATTCAATGGAGAGACTTTCATTATTGATAAAAAGGGTAAGAAGGCAGCCGCTGTACTTCCAATTAAAAAATATGAAGAACTGCTTGAAGATCTACATGATCTTTCCATAATTGCTGAAAGACGTGATGAACCCACTATCTCTTTCGATGAACTTAAAGAAAAGCTGAAGAAAAATGGTGATCTATAAAATATATTGGAAAAAGTCTGCTGAAAAGGATTTACTAGCCCTTGACAAAACATGATTTCTAAAATTCTTGAGGCCATTGAGATTCTTAAAACAAATCCCTTTCCCCAAAATTCTCGTAAACTTCATGGTACAAACAAGATTTTTCGAATCAGGGCTGGTAGTTACAGGGTTGTATATATAGTAGATAACGAACAAAAAAATATTATTGTCTATTATATCAGGCATAGAAAAGGAGTTTATAGAAGAAGAATAGGGTAAATAAATAAAATAGACATATTCTAACATATTTGGTTTTGATGTAAAGACTTACAAATAAGGTAAATAGAAAACGATCGGGAGGTTTCCATGGAGGCTTCCCGACTTTTTTGTTTTTGTTACATTATTAGTCATAAAGTTCAAAGTCTTTGGTTAAAGGTTTTTAGTTTTTGGAAAAATACAATACAAAGAGTGCAGACAGAAATGTGAGAATATTTGGTCGTTGGTCGTTGATAGATGGTATTTAATGAATAAAGACGTGGGAACAATTGAAAGAGATTTATAGTTCATTGTTTTTGGTTTTTAGAAATAAAAAGAAAATATAAATACAAAGAGTGTGGCTGTAGAGCATGAGATTGCCACACGCTGCTGACGCAGCGTTCGTAATAACAAATATAAATATTAAGACGAAAGAGAAGGAGTGAAGAGGAAAAGCTCGTTACCTTACTTTTTTTATAGTATAATAAATAATTATTAAAATAGGTTAAATGGAGTATAAAATGAAATACGATTTTGATTTGATATGTATTGGCCTGGGTCCAGCAGGAATGGCTGTTTCCGCAATGGGGGCAGAGATGGGCTTGAAGGTTTGTAGTATTGAAAAGAATAAAGTTGGCGGGGAATGTATGAATGTAGGCTGCATTCCCAGTAAATCATTACTGCGTATTGCAAAATACAGGCACTCTTTTATTAAATTACAAGAAATGGGATTGGAAGAAGGTTCAATGGCAGGGGTAAAACCACCCTTTGAGAAAATCAATAAATATCTGGACTATATTGGTGAAGAAAAAAACATGAAGATGTTTGACAAGGTTACCCTTATTTTGGGTGAAGGAAAAGCAAGCTTTGTAGATTCTCATACTGTAAGGGTGGGCAACAGGACTATAACAGGTCAAAGAATTTTCATTGCTGTTGGTTCGTTGCCGATGATTCCACCCATTAAGGGACTGGCAGATATTGAATTCATGACCAATCAGAATATCTTCAATCTGAGCGAATTTCCGGAGAGCATGACCATTATCGGAGGGGGAGCTATCGGCTGTGAAATGGCCCAGGCATTCAGTCGATTGGGAACCAGATGTACTATTGTACAGATGGATGATTTTTTAATACCCAATGGAGAAAAGACGACCGGGAAGTTACTGGAAGAGGAGTTTAAAAAGGAAGGTATAGAAGTTTATAATTCCAGAAAAATAACTGAAGTCAAAAAAGAAGATGGGAAAGTAATTTTACTGACTGAGGATGGAATTACTGTCACTTCTGAGAAGTTATTGGTTGCCGCCGGTAAGAGATTTGATTTTGGTCCTCTGAAGCTGGAAAATGCTGAAGTTAAATATGATAAGGGTGGAATTAAAGTTGATGACAAGTATAGGACCACAATGAAGCATATTTATGCTGTGGGTGATTGTAATGGACAGATTCTCCTGACCCATGCGGCAATGCATCAGGGTATGTTTGCCCTTATGAATGCAGTTAGCCCCTGGAGGGTATTTAGATATAGAAAGTATGTTATCCCCTGGACGGTTTTTACTGAACCCATGATTTCTTTTGTAGGGATGCAGGAAGATGAATTAAAAGAAAAAGGGATAAAATATCATGTTATCACAGCAAAGTATGAGAACTATGGTGCTGCTATTGCGGAGAATGTGAGTATCGGATATGTAAAAGTATTTGCCAGCAGCTGGGGTAAAGTTTTTGGGGCAATCATTGTGGGGGATGGCTCAGGTGAGATGATAAATGAATGGGCATTGATAATACAGAAGAAGATTCGTTTACATAGTATACTATTTCTGGCCCATTCTTTCCCGACTATGGGATTTTTAACGAAGAGGGTGGCAGAGCAGTGGATGATGGCAAAAATGAAAAGTAATTTTTTAAAGAATATAATGAGGTTTTCTTATAGAAAATTATAAATCTGGGTGGAATTGTGTAGTAGTCGTTGGTTATAAAGTTTTTTGTTCATGGTTTTTAGTTATTGGTTTTTTGGAAAAATACAATATAAAGAATGTAGGAAAAGCCGGGGATGCAAATACAAAGATGTGGGTATAAGTGTAAGTGGTTCTTAGTTCATGGTTTATAGTTTTTGGAATAAAAGATGTGGGCATAAATGTGGGAGGTTTATTGTTTTTAGTTTATAGTTCTTAGAATAATGCAAATACTAAGACGGTAGGAGAAATGTAGGGAAAAAAAAGAAAAGATTGTGGGTGATAGAGGATGAGATTGCAAAACAGTCGATGGTCGTTGGTATATAGTAATAGTGGCATATGCCACTAGGTCTCGTCTAATTATATATAAAATTTAATCTTTTAACAATTGATCTTTGACAATCTTAACATATTCACAAACTAAATTCTCAGATAATGAGGTGATGTAAGC
>JAKQEP010000041.1 GCA_029556475.1 Candidatus Atribacteria bacterium | reverse complement strand
ACCGGATGTTAAGCTGTACTCCACCGCCTCTTTTTTGAATTCCTCACTATACTGTCTTCTTTTTGTTTCCATTACTCATAACCTCCATATAGTATAAATTATAGTCTTATCTGGTTGTCCAGTAAAGCGGGGGAGGTTCGTCTTTGCCTCTCCCACAAAAGAGATGGCAGCTAGTATTGCCCATATGATTGCTCAACACTACAAGGTGAGCTATCCCAAAGTCAGCCATATGTTAGAAGAAGAGTTGGAATTTACACTCACCTATCTGGCCTACCCCAAACACCATCATCGCAAGATTAGAACTACCAATCTAATTGAAGGGGTAATCAACAAAGACTTAAAACAGCGCTCTCGAGTAGTCGGTATCTTCCCTAACCAAAAATCATGCCTGCGTTATGCTTGTCTGCGACTTATGGAGATAGATGAGGAATGGCAGACCGGCAGACGGTATATGAAGATGAAAAAAGAGGATCAATTCCTACCAGAAGACGATCCCTTATTAGAAGAAATAAAACAAATGAAAGAAGTAGTCAAGACTCAGGAGGAATTGGTGGCAATATGATTTTACAGAAAGAATGGGATTGACTCTATAAGTTTGTAGAGAAATTATTGTAACTTTATGTTTTTTGCTATAGACAAACTATTGATCCTTATTTTATTATCTTTTAAATGACTGCTGACAACCATTTTTTTTGATAACCTATTACTAATTTGTTAGAATACGATAAAGAACTATTGAAAATAAAGGAGTGTTATAGTTAAAATGGAAAAAGAAGTCTTAATAAACCCGGAAGCCCCCAAAGCAATCGGGCCCTATTCTCCTGCCTTGAAGATTGGGAATCTGATCTTTGCCTCAGGGCAAACGCCTATTGACCCCTCTACGGGAAACCTCATTGTTGGAGATATTGAGATACAAACAAAAACATGCCTGGATAATTTAAAAGCGGTCTTAAAACCTTATGGCATCGGTTTCGATAATGTTGTTAAAGTAACCATATTTTTAAGGGATATGAACCATTTCTCACAGGTTAATGAAATTTACAGTCAATATTTTACGGATAAATATCCCAGCAGAAGCTGTATCGAGGTATCCAGGCTCCCTAAAGATGCCCAGATTGAAATAGAAGCAATCGCTTATTGTAATGAATGATATAAGTTCAACAAATAGAGAGGGATTTTTAGTGGAAAAAAGTCAAAGAGTATTGCTTGATTTCCTCAAAGAAGGAATCGTCCCGGCTACTGGCTGTACCGAGCCTATTGCTGTTGCCTATGCAGTAGCAAGAGCCAGAAAAGAATCTCAAGGCAAAGAGCTTGAAAGAATAGAGGTACAGGTAGATTCTAATTTATACAAGAATGGTCTTATGGTCACCATTCCTGGAACCTCCGAAAAAGGCTTGCTTCCAGCCGCTGCTTTTGGCTTTCTTGCCGGTAAGACTGAAAAGGGGTTCCGGGTTATAGAGGGATTAACAGAAAAGGATATTAGAGACGCCCAATTATTACTGGCTCAAAACAAGATTCAAGTTACTCTCAACCAGGAATATATTGGTCTACATATTGAAGTAATCCTCTTTACTGATTTGGAAAAGATCAGAGTTATCACAAAAGACCGCCATCTCAATATCATAAATGTAGAAAAAATTCCCAAAGATGAACATTTTAAACCCTTTATTATAAAAGACACCAAAAAAAAGGATAGTGATAAGAAAATTCAAGAATATAGCTTAGAAGACTTTTTAAATTTTTCTAATGATATTTCCTTGAAAGAACTGTCCTTTCTTGAAGAAGGAATCACTATGAATATGACCATTGCACGCGAAGGTTTAACTATCGAACATGGTGTTTCCACTTCTTTGACTGAGTTGATTAAAGATGAATTGATTTCCGACAATATGGCTACCAGGGCTCAGGTTCTCTGTGCCGCTGCCTCTGAAGCCAGGATGGCAGGTAGCAGATTTCCGGTAATGAGTGTTGCAGGGAGTGGTAATCATGGCATCACCGTTTTTCTGACCAATTATGCAGTTGCAGAAAAAGAAAGCCTCCCCAGAGAGAGTCTATTGAGATCCCTCGCCCTGACCAGTTTGATAACCTTTTTCATCAAATCCTATACCGGCACATTGTCGGCTATGTGTGGTTGTGGAGTGGCAGCCGGTATTGGAGCAAGTGCGGGAGTGGTCTACCTTTTAGGTGGAAATAAAGAACAGATAATGGGTGCCCTCTTTAATATGGTTGGCTCAATCTCCGGTGTTATCTGTGATGGCGCAAAAGAAGGATGTGCCTATAAATTAGCACTCGCCTCCGGCTGGGCAGTGCAATCTGCCTTATTATCCTGGAAAGGGGCAATCATTCATAATACTGACGGAATTGCTGCACCGGGGTTTAAACAATTGTTTCAAAACTTAGGTTACCTGTGTGATCCGGGAATGATTGCTACAGATAAAGCGATTTTGGATATAATGTTGAAAAAATAATTTTTGAATAATTTTTGTTGCATTCTGGTTACATTTAAACCTACAAGGAGGGCCTTCTATATAATATTAGCTTGTTTTAGCATCACTCAATTGATATAATCTAAACTTAGTGAGAAATTTACTAAAGTATTTTTTATTCTTTTTTATGAATGAAAGTTCATGAAGATTGGAGATTTAAGCTGAATTTTTCCATCTGTCATAAGATTGCCGAAAATATTAATAAAGTTATTGTGGGTAAGAGTAAGGCAATTGAATTAATGCTGGCCACCCTGCTGGCAGAAGGGCACCTGCTATTAGAAGATGTCCCGGGGGTTGGTAAGACACTTTTAGCCAGAGCTCTGGCAAAGAGCATCGGTGGCACTTTCCACCGCATTCAATTTACTCCCGATTTGCTTCCCTCAGATATAACTGGATTTAATATCTATAACCAGAAAGAAGGCAGGTTTGTTTTTCAAAGGGGCCCGGTTATGTCCAATATTGTTCTGGCTGATGAGATTAACAGGACCATTCCCAGAACACAATCCAGTCTGCTGGAGAGTATGCAAGAGAGACAGGTTACCGTTGACGGCACCACTATGGACCTTCCTGCACCTTTTTTTGTAATTGCCACCCAGAACCCCATTGAATTAGAGGGAACCTTTCCTCTCCCCGAGGCACAACTGGACCGGTTTTTAATGTGTATTAAGCTGGATTATCCTGTTCATGATGAAGAGATGCTGATATTAGAACGTTTCCAGAAAGATGAGCCTTTAGAAAAGTTGCAGCCCGTTTCTACACCTGAAGAAATCCTGGATTTACAAAAAGAAAGGGCTAAAGTCTATATTTCTCAGGAGATTAAGCATTATATTGTTAATCTGGCAAATGCTACCAGAGATTCCTCTAAAATCAGGTTTGGAGCAAGCCCCAGGGCTTCTCTACATCTGATGAAGTCAGCCCAGGCACTGGCTGCTTTAAGAGACAGAGACTTTGTTTTACCTGATGACATAAAAGAACTCTTTATCCCGGTGCTGGCCCATCGCATTGTAATAGAAACCAAAGAAAGGTTGAAAGGTACTTCTCCGCAAAAATTATTGGAAGATATTTTAGAACAGACCGAGATACCAACAATTGGACTTAACAAATGAATAATCCCAATGATGTTCGTCCCCTCACCTCTGTTTTTACTGACCAGTTTTTTCGATTTCTGGTACTTATATTATTGTTTGTTGCGCTCTTGCTCACTCAAAAAAACCTCATCTTAATCTCAATTCTGATTCTAACTATGTTTTATGCCTCCCAATTATGGAGTCATTATAGTGTAAGAGAGGTCTACTATTCTTTCGATGCTGAAAAGAAAAAGGGATTCCCCGGTGAAACGATTTCCATACAGGCAAAAATATATAATCAAAAATTGTTGCCTATCTGGATAAAACTGTTTATTCCTATGGATAAGAGTTTACTCTCTACTAACAATATAGAAGATGATTGTCTTTGTGAAGAATTCAGTCTGCTCTGGTATGATAAATTTCTCTGGCAATGGAATTTGAAGGCACAAAAGAGAGGCTGTTACCAGATCGGACCTCCTCATCTTGAGACCGGTGATATTATGGGTTTCTTTCAACAGAAAAGGTATTTATCCCATTCAGCAGTTGAAGTGATCATCTATCCCAGACCTGTGTCATTAAATTTCCTTTCCACACCTATCAAAGAGTTATTCGGTAAAACAGGTAATGACCATCCGGTTAAAGATCCTGTCTATCCTATTGCCACCCGTGACTATCAGCATGGAGAACCTTCAAAATTTATCCATTGGAAAGCCAGTGCCCGTTATAATCATCTCCAATCAAAAATTTTTGATTCTTCCACTCAAAGAAAAACACTTTTAATTATTGATGTTGGCTCATTTCAGAAAAAAAACCAGGAGGGGTTATTTGAAAGAATACTGGAGGTAGCAGGGGCAATGCTTTTAGAATTTGATAGGCAGGGAAATCCTTATAGCCTTGTATCTAATGGTAAAAT
Source organism: Candidatus Atribacteria bacterium (assembly GCA_029556475.1). Classification (GTDB taxonomy): domain Bacteria; phylum Atribacterota; class Phoenicimicrobiia; order Phoenicimicrobiales; family Stramentimicrobiaceae; genus Stramentimicrobium. The sequence goes on along the minus strand of JAKQEP010000041.1, from coordinate 3,991 downwards.
TACTGGAAATAACATGTTCGCCAACCTTCCCTTTGCCACAGGTCCGGAACAGCTTTCTATGGCAATGGAATTTCTGGCTAGATTAACAATGGAGGAGCCTTATCCTCTGGAGAAAATACTCTTTAACGGGTTTGACATACCTGCCGGTGCAGGGTGTCTCTATTGTTCCTATAAAGTCAACAAAAGTATTATCCAAATAAGCCAATTCTTAAAAAAACATGGTATACCGGTATATTTTCTTATGGCAAAAGCCTCTTATGCGGGAAGAACTGGTTCTATACCTTTATCTTTATTAGATGAGATATATGGTGAAGTGATAGATTTCACCGAGGTTGATAGTAAAATGTGAATATCTATCAATAAATTATTATGCTCGGGAATAATTAGATGGCAAAAGACATAAAAAGAAACAGAATATTCTTAATCATCTCCTCTGGTATGATGGAAATAACCTGGCTCTATGCACTGGCCGGAGTGTTTTTTATTATGTTAAACGCTCCAGTCTTTCCTATCTGGGCTGCCTTGCTGTCTTTTTTTACCCCTATCATTATTACCTCTCTTCTGAAAGGAAGGGGCAGGAGAATTATCGAACACCTTATTGTGCATTCTCTTTTTTATATTTCAATCCTGCTTTATACAATATTCAATTACGGTTATGGGAATGAATTATTTTTTAGTCTCAGATGGTTACAAATGTTTTTCCAGAAACAATATGGCCCGATTGACGGATTTGCCTATATACTGCTTATCTTCTCCTTTGCCTCTTTCTGGTTCAGCGGATACAAATTAGTTGAACGTTCCAATGATCATCTCACCATAGCCTCCCGATTTGACCTGGGAATTGTTATGCTGGTCCTAACCTTTATAATTGCGGGAAGTACAGATATCATCTTCCCCAGGGCAGGTATTTTAATCAGTTACTATTTTCTATTCAGTATGCTGGCTATTATTATTGCCCAACAATCTAAAAGCTCAAAAATAGAGTATGGTAATAAGCCAGGAATAAGTAATCTGATATTTACTTCTATTCCGGTTATACTGCTTTTTGCCAGCTGGGTATTGCTATTTTTTTTACCACAAATGACCTCTGCCGCTCAGGCAGGTTATTATATTCTTAAAGTTATTGCCAATCCTATTGGTAAATTATTACTAAAAATCCTCTCTTTACTCTTTGGTTCCAGCAATTTGCCTGCAGATGTCAGCTCAACCGATCCGGCAGGCTTATCAATACCAATAGCTGACGAGAATGAACTCTCCTGGCTGGGTAAAATCCTGCAATGGATAATAACCTTTGGTGGAATTCTGTTATTCAGTGTGTTGACCATATTAACTATCGGATGGTTACTCTATTCCCTCTGGAAATGGTTGTCCTTGAAGACTGAATTGGATATTGAAAGAAAAGGTTTTTGGGAAGAATTAGGGCTCTGGCTCCGCCATGTCTTTCTTGAAATCAAAACATTTCTACAAAAATACTCTGTTTCAAAAATATTTTACAGAAGAAGAGATGATAGCATTTCTGTAATATTTAAAAGACTCTGCCAGTGGGGTAAACATAGCGGTATCACCAGAAAAAAATTTCAAACACCGTTGGAATACGGCAGATGTCTCTCTCTTTTCTTCCCGGACAATATCCGGGATATAGGACTGATCATTGATGGTTTTAACAAGGAGTTCTATGGGAAAAAACCCAATGGGAGAGAAGAGATAGAAAAAATAAAAAAAGCCTGGAGAAGGCTTGCCAGTCCTTCTCAATGGCCTTTGAGATTAATGACTAAAATATTATATTCCAGAAAACCAAACCTAAGGGAAACATTTTCTTCACATTATCAATGAAAAAATGAATGTTCTCTAAACCGATGAGATTGTGTCTGATCTATCCCCATACTTTATTACTCAATATACCAATCCCTTCTATTTCAATCTCAATATGGTCTCCCTTTTTTAGAAATACCGGGGGTCTGCGAGCAAAACCGACACCTGATGGAGTTCCGGTCATAATAACAGTACCTGGCAAGAGGGTAAAATTTTTAGAACAATAGCTCACCAGTTCTTTTACCCCAAAGATAAGGTCTGAGGTATTGGAATCCTGCATAATTTTACCATTCAAGCGTGATACGATACAGCAATTATCCGGATTGGCAAGCTCTGTTTCTATCCAGGGACCAAGAGGGCAAAAAGTATCAAAAGATTTACCTCTAGCCCATTGTTTATCAATACGCAGCTGGCAATCTCTGGCAGATACATCATTTCCACAGGTATATCCCAGTATGTACTTTTCTACATTATCCATTTCTATATTTTTTGCCCTTTTACCTATCACGATAACTAATTCAGCTTCATAATCTACCTCATCTGGTGCCATATCCGGAAGAATAATATTATCTTCCGGCCCAATTAAACTGGAAGTTGCTTTTAAAAAGATGAGTGGGCTTTCTGGATAGTCCTGCCCGCTTTCATCGGCATGTTCCTTATAATTCAAACCAATGGCAATTATATTGGGAGGATTAACCGGTGAAAGCAAATTTACCTCTCTTCTGTTTACGCTCTCCGAACGAACCACAAATTCTTCAAATATATCTCCTTCAATTGTCCTAATCTCTTCTCCTTGCAGTACCCCATAAAAAACCTCTTCATTTTTTTGATACCTTACTATTCTCATCTTATTAACCTTCCTTTTCTTTAATTCAAAATATTTTCTACAATGCTTTATATTTTAAATCACCGTCGACCCACACACCATAAATACCTTCGGGGAATATTTTGGATTCTAAATAAGTATTTTTATCTGAAATAGTCTCTGGATTGAATAATACCAAATCAGCATGTTCCCCTTTTTTATATTTTGTGGTCTCCACTAAGATTTTTTTAACAATAACTTATGAGATGATCGATGATTTCTATTAAACAGAGTTATATATACTCTAAAAATAATATATAATATTATCAGTAATAAATAAAGCCAATTTTTAGATAAATTGGAGGATAGTACAATGAAAGAAAAAATTATAGGAATTCTGGGTGGAATGGGGCCTGAGGCAACTATAGATTTATTCCAGAAAATTGTTAGATCGACTCCCGCCAAAAAAGACCAGGAACATATTCGAATCATTATAGATAATAACCTTAAAATTCCCGACCGAACTAAGGCAATACTGTATAATGGTGAAAATCCCTTACCGGAATTAATTAAAACGGCACAAAATCTGGAAAGAGCAGGGGCTGATTTTATCATTATCGCCTGCAATACTGCTCACTATTATTTACATAAAATACAAAAAACGGTTAATATCCCCATTTTTAATATGATGCAGGAAACTGCATTATATATTCACCATACTTTTCCGTCCCTGAAACAGGTAAGTCTTTTTGCCACAGAAGGAACCATTCATACCGGTTTATATCAAGCCTATCTCGATAATTTTGCTATTGAGACACTGGTTCCTACCCAAACAGAGCAGAAAGAATTGATGGAAATTATCTATGGGGTTAAGTCCGGGCTGGATTTAAATCTTTTGAAAAAACAGATTATTGAAATTGCTGGATTACAAATAAATAGAGGTGCAGAGGCTATAATTGCCGGGTGCACAGAAATACCATTGGTCTTAAAGGATGGGGATATTTCCATCCCGGTTATCGACCCAACTCTAATCCTGGCCAAAAAAGCAGTAAAAGAAGCTACTGGTAACAATTCCTGACAGTCCTGACAGCCATTATAACTAATATGATGAAACGATGTCGTGTTCAAGCTATTTCTAATTAATCATTTACTACTGATGTTCTACGGGTAAAGGAAGATGAGAGAGAAAATTTCTGCTGATATGCTCTACAATTACAGCCAATGCCCCCATCGGCTGTACCTGGACCTTTTTGAAAATCCAGATAAGCGAAACCGGGAAAGTGCTTTTCTGAAATTACTCTGGGAAAGGGGTATTGATTTTGAAAAAGAGGTAATGGCAGAATTAAAGAGACCTTTCCTGGATTTAAGTAGCTA
>JAKQEP010000005.1 GCA_029556475.1 Candidatus Atribacteria bacterium | reverse complement strand
AGGACAGAACTTTTCAGAACAATGTTATTATTCAAGAACTTCCTCATATTTTCCTTTATTCTGTCTACATAATTTTAAAAAATATTTTAGGAGGTAATTATGATGATTAATATAAAAGGAGGGCTTATTTATTATGAACTCTATAGAAGAGTTTTTTAATCTACTGTTTAAACCCGGTGAGATTGTGGAGTTCAGGCCCATAAAGCCAAAATGGAAAGGTGGAGGAGCTGGACAATCAGAGTTTATAGAATTCAATGGTGATATAGCTGGGAAAATAACAGAACATATTCACAAGAGGAACGAAGATTATAATTTATATTTCGGAGTAATGCCACGCCTGAAGCATGGAGAAAAGAGCAAAATTTCAAGAATAAACACCTGTTTTGTGGATATAGATAGTAAGGATTTTACCTCAGAAGAAGAGTTTACCCGGCACATTCAGACCTTAGAGAATGAAATTTTACCTTCTATTAAATTAAAATATACTGCTAAAGTTGATACAGGTCATGGGTTTCATTATTATTTCGTTCTCAATCAGGATGAAAAATTACCTATAGATGAAGAGAATAATACCTGTAACTGTGATACCTGGAGAGAGATTCAATGTGCCCTTATTGATATTTGTAAGGCAGATCAATCAGTGGGGAAAGACCTTCCCAGGATATTAAGACTGCCGGGAAGTAAAAATATAAAAGAAGAGGGAGCCTTAAAAGACTGTAAGGTAATAGACTTCCACAAGGATAATGTTTACAGATATTTTGATTTTCTGCCAGTCTTAAAGAGACACCGAAAAGAAACCTTAACAAAAGAGGTAAAGAAACCCTCCCCTATATTATCTATGAACGAAGAAGAGATAATAAATAAACTTCAAAGGGCTAAAAACTCCCATGTGTTCAATAAATTATATTCCGGTGATTGGATAGGGTATGAAAGCCAGTCAGAAGCAGATCTTGCATTATGTAACCTTATTGCCTTTTATACTCAGGATGAAGCTGTAATAGATGCCATATTCAGACAGTCAGGACTCATGAGGGATAAATGGGATAGGGAAGATTATAATAGAAAAACCATACAGAAAGCCATTGAAGGACTAAAAGAAACTTATGATCCAAACCATAACAAAACTTTATTTACTCCTTCTGTGGATAAAACTACATTACCGGGAATGGATATAAAACAGGCTGTAAAAGGTAAACCGTTACCACCGAGACCGGAAGGGGCCGGGGAACAGGAACCGGGGGAGAAGAAAGTAAAGAAGAATATTGCCTTAACTATATTTGAGGCGATAAAGGACAGAGAAGAATTAAAGACCTCATGGGATGGCGATAAATTATATATTCTGACTAAGGATAAAAAATGGTCAGAGGTTACCGGCATAGGTGAGATGGAATTGCTATCTAAAATTTATGATATTACC
>JAKQEP010000154.1 GCA_029556475.1 Candidatus Atribacteria bacterium | reverse complement strand
TTCCATAACCTCTTGCATAATACTTCTTACCATCTCCTTTAGGAAATCTCCATCCTTTTCTAATTCCTCTTGCAAAATAGCCTTTATTGAATTACTATTTAGTTGGGTCATCTTGAATTTATCCTCCTTAATGATTTTAGTTTCTTTTAATTATTATGGAGGTTCTTGATGGCCCATTTCAAGTTAATCTTTAATTAACTAATCTTACTTTTACAGAAAATATAACACACACTCGTTAACTATTATATAATTTTTATAAAATGCTTTACATAAATAAAAAATCGTGCTAAAATAATAATCCGAAAGTTTTTAATATTTGCCCAAAGTTATAAGTCATTAGGGGGAGCCGTAACTCCCCCTTTTCTGTTTTAATCAGGCAAGTTCAAGTTATAGATAAAATAAATAAAAAAGAGGAGGGAAGAAATGATTGATGCAAAGAATCTTACCAGAAGGGGTATTCTGGATTTAAAGCCTTACATTCCTGGTAAACCAATAGAAGAGGTGCAAAGAGAATTAGGATTGACAGAAGTTGTGAAATTAGCTTCCAATGAAACTTCTGTAGGCCCGTCTCCTTTAGCCCTGGAGGCAATCAGGAAGGAATTGGGTAATAGCAATCTTTATCCCGAAGGCTCAAGCAGATTGTTAAGAGAAAAGTTAGCTGAAAAGTTGAGTATCGGTGAGGATTTTATAATCGTTGGTAATGGAGCAGACAATGTTATCGATCTTACCGGAATGGCTTTTATTAATGACGGTGATGAAATTGTTACCTCAGAAATTACTTTTCCTGCTTATGAAACTATTACCAGAATAATGGGTGGAAAGTATATTACCTGCAAATTAAAAGATTTTACCTTCGACTTAGAAGCTATAGCTGAAAAAGTTTCCAGCAAAACCAAGATGATCTACCTTTGTAATCCTAATAATCCTACAGGTACAATTGTAAAACGAGATGCAGTAGAAAAGTTGATGGATAAAATTCCTGAAAATGTTATCGTAGTGTTCGATGAAGCTTATTATGATTATGTAGAAGATGAAGAATATCCGAATAGCCTTTCTTATGTCTTAGAAGGAAGGAATGTGATCATTTTGCGTACTTTTTCGAAGATAGCAGGTATAGCAGGATTACGGGTAGGGTATGGTATTGCAAGGCCTGAATTAATAGGTTATTTAAGCAGGGTAATCAGTCCCTTTCCTACTAATCGACTGGCTCAAGTTGGCGCCCTTGCCTCTCTCGATGATAGTGAGCATTATGAAAAGGTACTAAAATCAAACCGAGAAGGAAAACAGTATCTTTACAGAGAGCTGAACAAACTAAACATATTCTATGTACCAACTGAGACCAATTTTATTTTTATTGACTTGAAAGAAGATAGCCAATCATTTTATGAAAAGTGCTTACAAAGAGGGGTTATTATTCGACCTGGCAAGACCTGGGGTTATCCCAATTGTATTCGTTTAACCATTGGGACCCAATATGAGAATGAAAAATTTGTCCACGCCTTAAAAGAAATAATCACATAAAAGAGGTGAAGAAATTTGATAAAATTATTGACCGGGAATGAAGCTGTTGCTCTAGGAGCAATAGAGGCAGGAGTAGACGTAGTTGCGGGATATCCTGGTACTCCTTCCACAGAAGTCATGTTAAACCTGATGGCTAAAAGAAAAGAATTAGGCATTCATATGGAATGGAGCGTAAATGAAAAAGTAGCCTTTGAAATAGCTGCTGGTGCTGCCTGGGTAGGAAAAAGGGCACTGGTCACAATGAAGATGTCAGGTTTGAATGTGGCTGCAGACTCTATCTCAGCTATTGCCTATAGTGGTTGTACTGGAGGATTAGTTATCTTTGTAGCCGATGATCCGGGAACAAGTGCCGGAATGGTAGAGCAGGATTCCAGATATTATGCCAAATCAATGATTATTCCAATGTTAGATCTTGCTTCCCAACAGGAATGCTTAGACTATATGAAGATTGCATTTGATATTTCTGAAGCCATTAAAGGTCCTGTTATGTTAAGATCTACAACCGATATTTCCCATGTTGCCTCTCTGGTGGATATAAATGGACAGACTGGAAGGGAAAACAAAAAGAGAGAGGCCCATTTTGAGCGGAATATACCGAAATATACCAAAGCTGCCTCTGCCTGGTGTATGGCTCAGCATCAGGATGCCTTGAATAGGCTGACCTATGCTCTGGATACTATTGAAAGCAAGAATTATAATAAAAAGTATAGAATTAATGAGATACATTTTGAGCCAGATAGTAAATACGGAGTAATATATGGAGGGGCAGTTCAAGGAAATCTTCTCGAAGTATTAAACAGGTACAATATAAAGGTTAATACGCTGAAGATAGGAATGGTACATCCTCTTCCAGAAAATTTAATCAAAGAATTTTTAGAAAATAAGAATATAGAAAAAATACTGGTCTTAGAAGAATTAGATCCTATTATTGAATCAGAAATCTATAGGATTGCTTTTCTCTTAAATAAAAAGGTGGAAATTATAGGTAAGCTTAATAATGCTCTCCATTATACTGGCAGCTACTCTTTTGCTCTAGTTAAAGAGGCTTTGGAAGTATTGCTCGATTCAGATTTTAATAACCAGGACAAAGATTTAGAGGAACTTATGCCAATTTTAGAGGAGGCACAGGATTTAATTGTAGCCAGACCAACTTCTTTCTGTAGTGGGTGCCCACACCGGGGAACGTACTATGCTCTCAATACTGCCATTAAGAACTTAAAATATAAGAAGGATGACATTATTGTTCATGGAGATATTGGTTGTACCATATTAGGAATGAATAAACCATTTGAAAGCTGCTGGACAGAAGTAGCTATGGGTGCCAGTATCGGTATGGCTCAAGGCTTCAAATGGGGAGGTATTGAAAAGCCCGTCATTGCTGCAATAGGCGATTCAACTTTTTTCCATGCCGGTATACCCCCTCTAATTAATGCGGTTCATCAAAATGCTCATGTTTGTATTATTATTCTGGATAACTGGTGGACTGCAATGACCGGGTTTGAAGAAAATCCAGGAACAGTCCATTTAAAAGAAACCGATACTAAACGAGTTGATCTAGTGAATATATGTAAGGGATGCGGGGTTGAAAAGATTGATGTCATTGATCCTTATGAACCACAAAAAGCGATCAAAGTGCTAGAAGAGGCGATTAAACACCCTGGTGTTTCAGTAGTGGTATCCCGTCAGGAATGTGCTTTGCAGGCCCAAAGAAGAAAGGTTAGCTTGCCAAAGTATAGAGTGGATATTGAAAAATGTACTGGATGCCAGATATGTTTAAACCAGCTGGCCTGTCCAGAAATGGTCTTTCATCCCAAAACCGAAGACCATAAGGCTTATATGGAAATTAGTGTAGATTGTTTTGGATGTGGATTATGTCAGTATACCTGTCCTTTCGGGGCAATAGAGGTGATTGAAGATGGGAAATAATTTATATTTAGTTGGCGTAGGCGGCCAGGGTGTAGTCAGATTGGGACAAATCATTGCTGCTTATGCTATAGAAGATGGACAAAAGGTCAGGCTCTTTAAAAAAGTAGGTATGGCTCAAAGGGGTGGCCCAACTCTCTGTGAAATTAGAATAGGTGAAGTATCAGGGTCGCGGATTCCTCCTCTTTCTGCTGATTTAGTGGTGGCTATGGAGCTGGCGGAGTCTGTAAAAGCTTTAGAATATGTTAAGCCAGGAGGGAATGTCATTTTAAATAAGAGCAGGGTATATCCCATTCATATTATGACTCACCCCGAAAAATATCCTGGTGAAGAAGTGATAGAGGATTTATTTCAGAAGACCGGGGCTAAACCGATCTGGATTGATGCTAAAAAAATAGCCTCGGAAATTAGTCTGCCTATTGCTGAAAATATTGTTATGCTGGGAGCCATCACTCTTCTTTCTTCTTTTGATAAAGAATTGATGATAGAAGTGCTAAAAAAGAATGTTCCTCGCCAGATAGAAAAGAACATCAGTGCTTTTCTGGCAGGGTATGAAATAGCAGAAGGAACACAAATATGAAAAAATTCTTTTATCCATCATCGGTGGCTATATTTGCTTCCATGAAAAAGGGTAAAACAGGTTATGAAATTATAAAAAATATGGTTGAGGGTGGATTCAAGGGAAAGATTTATCCTATAAGCCCTAGCGGTGGGGGCAAAGTCTTTCAATTAGAGGTCTATCCTGATTATCAGGATTTAGAGTTCGATTTAGCGATTATAGCAATACCTGAAAAGTTTATCCCTGCTCTCCTTGAAGACTTGGGTAAAAAGGGAGTTCCGAGAATTGTTATTATCTCAGCAGGATTTTCAGAAGTTGGAAATAGAGAGGGAGAAGAGGTTATAAAGGACATTGCCCGAAAATATCGGATGAGGATTATTGGCCCTAACTGTGCCGGTATAATGAATACTGAAAACAATTTATTTGCCAGTATTGAAGTACGGGCTTTACCAGGGAAGACTGCCTTTATTACCCAGAGTGGTGCTCTTGGTGGTGCCGTTTTGATGATGGCCGAAGAATTGAATTTTGGTTTTTCTAAATTTGTCAGTTTTGGAAACAGATGTGATGTAGGTGAAATTGACCTGATTGAGTATTTTGAAAATGACCCACAAACCAAAGTTATTGCTCTCTATATCGAAGGATTATTGGAAGGCAGGGAGTTTTTATTACAAGCTGGTAAAACCAGTTCAAAAAAACCGATTGTTGCAATTAAAGCTGGGAAAAGTGGAGCTGGTATGAGGGCAACGTCTTCCCATACCGGTTCGCTGGCAGGAGAAGACAAAATTTACGATGCTGCTTTTCATCAGGCCGGTATTTTAAGGGTAGAAGGTGTAGAAGAGATGTTTGATTTATGCCGGGCGTTGAATTACTATCCTAAAATTGAGGGAAACCGCATTGCTGTTATTACCAATTCAGGAGGACCGGCAGTTTTGACAGTTGATAAATTAGAAGAGCTTGGGTTAAATGTTTCTGAACCATCTGCAATGCTGAAAAAGCGTTTGGAAGAAATGCTACCTCCCCATGTTTCATTGGGAAATCCCTTTGATTTGCTGGCTTATGGGGAGGCGGATAACTTCTATGAGGCAAGCAAAACTATTGCTCCTGAATATGATGCGCTTATTGCTATATTTGTCCCAACTTCTTTCATGGATTCTACCGTAATTGCCTCTGCCTTAAGCAGGGTGAAACAGGAAATTAAAATACCTATATTCGCCAATTTTATGGCCGGAAGGCTAGTGAAAGAAGCAATTGAAGCATTGGAAAGTAACGGTATACCCAACTATAATACTGGAGAAAGATGTGCCAAGGTAATTCAGAAAATATTCCAGCACACCATGAGGTTAAAGAATAAATGAAAAGAAAAAGATTAGAGTAAACAAGAATAGATAAAACAGAACTAATATCAATAATAATAGTCGATTATTGATAGATACAAGGAGCAAAAATGCACAGGTTAATAGAAAATGCTAAATTAGAGCAAAGGTCTTTACTGGAACCTGAAGCCAAAGAATTATTACAAGAATATGGTATATATGTTCCTGCCTTTCAACTGATTAAAGATGAAGAAGAGATAAAAAAGTTGACTGAGTCAATTGGCTATCCACTTGTTATGAAAATTGTCTCACCCGATATTATTCATAAATCAGAGGCAGGAGGAGTGAAAATTGGAATAAAAGATGAGCCCTCTGCCAGAAATGCCTATCGGGACATTCTATCCAATACCAAAAAATATGATAGCAAGGCACGCATATATGGTATAATTACATATAAGATGTGTCCCATATCCACAGAACTAATTATTGGGATGATGATGGATCCTCACTTTGGTCCGGTAGTTATGTTTGGGCTTGGTGGAATCTTTGTAGAGGTATTAAAAGATGTCTCCTTCCGTATTCTTCCCATAACAGACAGAGATGCCATGGAGATGATAAGTGAGATCAAGGGATATCCTATTTTACAGGGGGTGAGAGGGGAAAATCCCAGGGATGTAGCTGCTATTAGGGAAGTTTTAATCAAGCTATCTGCACTGGTCATGGAAAACCCCGAGATACAGGAAATTGATTTGAACCCCATCTTAGTATATGAAAAGGGCATACAGATTGTGGATGCCCGAATGATATTATAAACGGAGGTGTTATTATTGTTAGAACAGAAAGAACATAAATTCGATATACTGGGCAGAGATTATGATATTAAAAATATTGGTAAGGTAACAGGTGAGGAAAAATATTCCTGTGATATCAATATTCCCGGGCAGCTTCATGCTGTCATCCTGCGTAGTCCCTATGCCCATGCTGAAATTAAAGAAGTGGATTATACAGAGGCAGAAAAAATGGGAGCTATTTGTATTGGTCCACAGGATGTACCTGATGTTATATATAACGAACGAATAGTTAGCATTCCTGCCAAAACATATAGAGATAGAACAGTTTTTCCCAAAGACAAGGTACGTCATGTCGGTGAAGCGATTGCCGCTTGTGCTGCAGAAACAGAGGGAAAAGCCTTTGAGGCACTTAAAAAAATTAAAGTAATATGGGGTGAGAAGTGGGAGCCACTGGTAACACTTGATGATGCCATGTCTCCTGATGCCCCTGCTATCTATGATAATGTTTTTTTAGGGGAAGAGAGAGTTAAGATAAGCAACAATCTTGCCTGTGACCGTAATATTGATGTAGGTGATATTGAAGAAGGTTTTAAAGAGGCTGATATCATTGCAGATGAAACCTTTGATGTGCAAAGAGTCTACCATATGCAATTAGAGACAAAATCAGCAGTATGCCAGCCGGAAGCAGATGGAGGTATCACCCTTTGGACAACCACTCAGGGGATTCATAATGTCCGTATTCTTTTGGGACAGATCTTCTCTATCCCTTTAAGCCGTATTAATGTGAAACGAATTACCTTAGGTGGATCATTTGGTTCCAGTATTCAAATGAATTCGGTTACTCCCATCTGTGTTGCCCTGGCTTTAAAAGCAAGAAAACCGGTCAAATTGGTTACTACACGGGAAGAGGATATGTATGACCATTCCAGTTATCCTTTGAAAACACGTTTAAAAGTTGGTGTAAAAAAAGATGGTACCCTAACTGCTGCGCATTGTCAGGTCTGGCTGGAAATTGGAGGACACAATATTCAGGCTTATCCCTACCTGGGTTGCGTAGCTGGCTGGTTTGCCTCTCTCTACAGATGGAAGAATCTTAGATATGAAGGAAAGGCTTACTATAGCAACAAAGGTCCTGCCTGTGCCAGAAGAGGCTATGGCAGTCCTCAGGTTAATTTTCCGGTAGAGAATATGATAGATATACTGGCAGAGAAGTTAGGTATGGACCCCATAGAATTCCGTCGAAAGAATTATGTAGGCAAAGGGGAGGAATTCTGGGGGCAAGGACCCACAGTGAGGTCTCTCATTAGAAGCTGTGGAGTCGAAGAGATGCTTGACAGGGGAGCGGAACTGATTGAATGGGATAAAAAATCTGAGTTAAAAAATAAAAATGGTAAGATTAAAAGGGGAATCGGAGTAGCGAGAGGATTCCATACCTCAGGGACCGGTGGTCCCAAAGCGGGTGAGGTAATAGACTATTCTGGAGCAACTGTAAAGATCAATGAAGATGGTTCAGTCGATGTCATTACCGCCCTTATGGACCATGGGGGAGGTACCTGGGAGGCAGGAGCTAAGGTAGCAGCAGAAGTTCTAAAGGTACCCTTTGAGAAAGTTAGCATTGACAATGGTGTGGATACCCGAACCACAGTCTTTGATGTGAATACACATGCAACTAGAGGTGTTTATTGTGGATGTGGAGCTATTAAATATGTTGCAGAAAAAGTTAAAGAAATGTTGCTAAATTACGCAGCTACCCTCTTTGAAGATAGACCGGAAAATCTTGTTCTGGCTCTCAATGAGGAATTGGGACAGGGAATAATCTATCCCATAGATTTACCGGAAAAATATAAGACTATTGCCGAGATTGCTGACCATGCCCGAATTAATAGTGTAGGTACTTTTGTTTATACTTCTACCTTAAGACAGAAAAATTGCCCTCCCTGTTTTATTACTTACTTTACTGAGGTTGAAGTTAATACAGAAACGGGTGAAATTTCAGTACCCAGAGTGGTCATGATGGGTGATTCAGGCACCATTATTAACCCTGAATTATGGAAAGGTCAGATACTGGGTGCTTATGCCTTAGGTATCGGTTTAGGAAAATTAGAGGACATACCATATAATAAAGAATCTGGTAAATTGAACTGCAATGGCTTAATTACCGATTTTAAAGTACCCATTACTACTGATATGCCCCATACTGATAATATTACCGTAGAACATGCCCATACCTATGAGCCAACCGGTCCTTTTGGTGCCAAAGGGATTGGCGAGGCTGCCTTGAGCGCAGTGGCATCTTCTTTTGGTAATGCAGTATATGATGCAGTAGGAATTCGTTTTCACAAGCTTCCCATCACCCCTGAAGTGATGTTAAAAGCCTTGCAAGATAAGAATAGAATTGGAGGGAAGAACAAAGATGCACACTAATACCAGAATATTAGCAAATAAATTCGAATATTTAGACCCTAAAAGTTTATCTGAGGCTCTAAATATACTGGATGAATATCAGAAAAAGAATATTAAGATATTAGCTGGGGGGACTGACTTGCTGGTGAAGATGAAGACAATAGAACTTAACATTGATTATCTCCTGTATATTAAAGAGATAGCCGAACTAAATTTTATTAATACCAGTAATGGATTGTCAATCGGGGCAACTATTCCTTTTTCTCATATTATTAAAGAAGATAAAATTAAAACAGAATATACCGCCCTATATGAAGCAATTCAGGCCATAGCTGCTCCAGCTATTAGAAATATGGGTACCGTAGCAGGTAATATAGGGAATGCCTCTCCGGCAGCTGATACTGTACCTGCATTGATAGTTTTTGATGCACAGGTTCTAATTGAGAGCAAGCAATCTAAGAGGACTCTATTTTTAAAAGATTTGTTTTTAGGTCCGGGGAAAACTGTTCTAAGAAATGATGAGCTAATTACTCGAATTGAAGTGCCGGAGGTAAAGCCCAATACCGGTAGTGCCTTTATCAAGAAAAGCAGAGTAAAAGCAGATCTGGCTAAGATAAATCTAGCTGTTGCTGTTCAGAGAAAGGGGCAGAACTGTGAAAATTGTAAGATTGCATTCGGTTCTGTAGCAGCCACGGTGGTAAGGGCAGAAAATACTGAAAAACTGTTAGAGGGGAAAGCCTTAACAGAGGAGTTAATCTCTAAAGCAGCTCAGGGAGTGGCAGATGAAATAAAACCTATAGATGATATTCGCTCAACTGCGGAGTACCGTATAGCTATGTCCCGGGAAATGCTTCAAGATGCTTTGAGTTTAGCCTGGGCTAGGACCTATTCGGAGGCAAAGCCCAATCTTAAAGGTGGAGGTGAATAATACCTTGAGAAAGATTCCTATTAAATTTACCATTAATGGTCAACAGAAAGAAGCTCTGGTCCAATCAAATGAACTATTGATTAATCTCTTAAGAGATGAATTGTATCTTACCGGTACTAAATATGGTTGTGGCATAGGAGAATGTGGTGCCTGTACCGTCTTTGTTGATGATGAGCTGGTATTGGCCTGTTTGACACTGGCTGTTACAGTTGACGGGAAAGAGATAACTACTATTGAAGGGCTGGCTAAAGGTAAAGAGCTCCACCCCATGCAGGTTTCTTTTCTAAAAAATGCAGCTGTACAGTGTGGTTTTTGTACCCCGGGTATGATTATGACTGCCATATCCTTAATGAAGGAAAATCCCGATCCCAGCGAAGAGGAGATTCGGGAATACATGAGAGGAAACATCTGTAGATGTACTGGCTATACACAGATCATTAAGGCAATTAAAGAATATGCCCATAATATGAAAGCTTAAAGAAAAGAATGAGATAATTGACTAATTAAAATTAAAATTCAGATAGAAAGCTGAACATTATCAAATAAATTATAAAATGTAATGTTGTTCGAATACTTGTGTTTTCTTGCTTGTAAATTAATGTATTTATTATAGAAAAAAGAGATACAAGTAAAATTTAAAAATTATGAAAGGGGAAGCTATGTCTAAACATAAGATAGTTGGTAAACCGATTCCACGATATGATGCCCGGGCAAAAGTAACCGGAAGCCTGAAATATGCCGACGATTTTACTCTACCGGGTATGTTGTATGGTAAAGTTCTGAGAAGCATATATCCGGCAGCAAAAATTTTATCCATAGATACTACAGAGGCAAAGAAATTAAAGGGAGTTAAGGCAGTATTGACTGCCAAAGATGTTCCCAATAATGAGACTGTTACCAGGTTCGGTCAGAGTACTGAGGTAGGGAAAGGATTTGAAGGGCTATACCGTGTTTTGGCTGATAAAAAAGTTAGATTTATGGGAGAGGCAGTTGCTCTAGTTGCTGCAGAAACTGAAGAAATTGCAGAACAGGCTTTAGATTTAATAAAGGTAGATTACGAACCATTACCAGGAGTTTTTGATCCTGAAGAGGCTATGAAGCCAGGTGCCTACCTGGTGGGAGAGAGTGATACTAATATTATTGGAGAATTTGGCTGTTCACAAGGCGATGTAGAAAAAGGTTTTGCCGAGTCAGATATAATTATTGAAGACACCTATAGAGTAACCTTCCAGGACCATGCCTTCATGGAACCCGAATCGGGTATTTCTTGGATTGATGATTATGGAGTACTGAATATTCGGGTTAGTTCTCAGGTAATTGAACACTTCAGAGATGTAGCTGATGTATTGGGAATACCTCATAATAAAGTACGTTATATTGGTACCATTATTGGCGGCGGATTTGGCGGGAAAGAAGATATTACCGTAGAATCTTATATAGCCCTTCTTACCTGGTATACTAAAAAACCGGTAAGATTGGTTTATAATCGTGATGAAACCTTTATGTGCCATAGTAAAAGGCATCCTTTTGTAATGAAATATAAAGTTGGAGCTAAAAAAGATGGCAAACTGTTTGCTTTAGAGGCAGAATTAATTGGTGATTCTGGAGGATATCCTTATTTAAGTGCCTGGGTGACACTTTATGCCACAGTTAATGCTGCCGGGCCCTATGTTATTCCCAATGTTCGAGTTAAAGCTGATGTAGTTTTGACTAACAACACCTTTACCAGTGCCAATAGAGGTTTTGGGGCACCTCAACCCAATGTTGCCTATGAGAGCATTATGGATGAGTTATCCCGTAAGCTTAACATTGACCCCGTGGAAATGAGACGCATAAACTGTATTACTACTGGTGGAGCACTATCTACAACCGGTCAGGTTTTTAATACTTATGTCGCTTTCCCGGAAGCCGCAGAAAAAGCCTGGGAAGCTCTGGGAGAGCCTACTGAAAGCAAGGATGATAATATTAAGATTGGACGGGGTTTGGCTGTAGGATTGATGAGCTATGGCAGAATGACCTTTTTACATGATACTTCCCGTTGTTATGTAAAATTAGAATCAGATGGCAGTGTCCTGATTAGATCTGGTATTCCAGATTTAGGAGCCGGTCAGATCTCCCTACTCTGTCAGATTGTAGCAGAAGAATTAGGAGTACCAATGTCTAAGATAAGAATTTACCATTCTGATACCGCTTTAACTCCTCTGGCTGGGACAACTACAGCTACCAGACAGTGTTATATGTCAGGAAATGCAACTTTGAAGGCAGCCAGAGAGGTTAGAGGCAGAATTTTGAAAAAAGCGGCAGAGATCTTGAATGTTAACGAGGGTAATTTAGATATTGTTGATGAAAATGTGGTAGTGACCTATGACCCCTCTCAATACGTGAGTTTAAATAAAGTGGTGAAGGCTTGTGATTCGGCAGGGATAGAATTATTCTGTGAAGCACAATTCAATGCTCCCTTTACCCCGGTACCCGATTTGTCCAATATAAGAGGTACCACTCATCCCGACTTTACCTTTGGTGCTCAGTCGGCGGAGGTGGCCGTAGATATAGAGACCGGGCAGGTGAAGGTTAAGAAAATTGTTACCTGCTACGATGTGGGGAAGGCAATAAATAAAGCAGCTGTAGAGGGGCAAATGGAGGGTGGCTCTATATATGGAATGGGTTATGCTCTCTATGAAGACTACCAATTGGAAAAAGGAGTACCAAAAACTGTCTCCTTTGCAGAATACCGTATCCCTTCATCCCTCGATGTTCCGGAAGTTGAAACAATTCTTATCGAATCAGGTGGAGGGCTTGGTCCTTATGGTGCTAAGGGAATTGGAGAACCGGCTTGCAGTATTATTGCCCCGGCTCTTATAAATGCTGTTTATGATGCAGTTGGGGTTAGGATTAAGAGTTTACCTATCACACCAGATAAAATACTGAAAGCTTTAAAAGAAAAGTAACTTTAAGATTGGTATTGTTGATAGATAAATCAAATTATAATCACAGAAAAGTAGCATACCATATTAATTGAAGGAAGGGAAAATAATTATGTTAAAAAGAATAAATAAATTTGAGTATTTTGCACCTTCTACTTTAGCAGAGGCTATTTCTCTTTTAGCTGAATATAAGGGGAAGGCAAAACTGTATGCCGGTGGGACTGATGTTTTGGTTCAGATGAAACAGAGGAAGATAACACCTGAGTATATCATTGATATAAAGAATGTTCCAGAGTTAAATGGCATTACCTATAGTCCGGAGGGAGAGCTAAGAATAGGTGCCCTGGTAACACATAGGCAGTTCGCTATTTCTAAAAATGTACCGGAAAAGTTCACTATGCTTAAAGAGGCATCTCTAGCAGTAGGTTCAGTTCAGACTCGTAATCGTGGGACCATTGTTGGTAATATCTGTACCTCATCTCCTGCTGCAGACACACCTCCTGCTCTGCTGGCTTTAGATGCAGGATTAAAATTGGTGAGTTCTACAGGTGAAAGGACTGTAAAAATTTGTGACTTTTTTACCGGTCCTTTTAAAAATATACTCAAAGATACAGAGATACTTACTGAGATTCTAATACCAGATTTACCTGAAAATAGTGGTGGAATATATTTATGGCATTCTAAAATAACAGAGGAAGATGAAACCTTAGTGGGGGTAGGAGTGGTAGTGAGTGTTGATAACTTACAGAATAAGGTCTGTAAACAGGCAAGAATTGGATTAGGTTCTGTAGCTCCTGCACCAATGAGAGCAGTGAAAACAGAAGATTTTCTGAAAGGTAAAATATTGGATGAGGACACTATTGGACAGGCAGCAGAAATAGCTGCAAATGAAAGTTTGCCACGTTCACGGGCAGAATATCGTAAAGAGATGGTGAAAGTTCAGACAAAGCGTGCCTTGAGCCAGGCTCTAAAGAGAATAGAGGGGTAATAAAGGAGATAATTATGGATAATAAGATAAATATAAAGGTAAATATAAATGGTGATGATTATAGCCTTGAGGTAGAACCAAATACTCTACTATTAGATTTGCTAAGAAATAAATTAGGTCTGACTGGTACCAAACTGGCCTGTGGAACCGGAGAGTGTGGAGCCTGTACCGTGATTATGGATGGATTGACTGTCAATTCATGCCTGGTATTGGCAGCAGAAGTTGATGGTAAAAATATTACTACTATTGAGGGATTGTCTAAGAATGGCGAACTCCATCCACTTCAGGAGAGCTTTATAGAGGAAGGTGCAGTACAATGTGGTTTTTGTACCCCGGGTATGATACTTTCTTCCAAGGCTCTTTTGGATAAGAATCCTAATCCCACCGATGAAGAGATTAAGATAGCTATATCGGGCAATTTATGCAGATGTACCGGTTATAAAAAAATACTTAAAGCAATAAGATCTGCTGCACAGAAGATGGCCTGTTAAACGATAGTGTTGAAGAATTTTGGAAAGGGTTTATTCCTGTTTCTATTTTGCGTGGCTAACTAAAATTTTAATATTATAGACTGTTAAGACAGTAGAATATTTTTATAATAATGAATCACATATATAAAAAAGGGGATAGATGTGATTCATTATTTTTAGTATTGGTGTAAAATTAATAAAACTTCAGGAAGTTAATCAGATGCTGATAAGCGATGCCCTGCAATTAAAAGAAAGAGCTTTTCTGTCTCTGGTTGGTGCTGGAGGTAAAACCTCTCTTTTACAAATAATAGCTCAGGAATTGGTAGGAAAAAAGAAAAAAGTTATAGTAACAACCACTACCAGGATGTTTACCCGTCAGGCCTCTCCTTTATTGGGAGCGGGGCAGATTATAGAATCTACCAATGCCAGGTCAATGGAAGATGGTATTAAAGATTATTTTGGAGTGAAGAGAGATAACGGAATAGCCATACTTTTTAAAGATAGGTTTCTGGAAGTGGGAGGGGAAAAGTTTTCAGGTCCGGAACCTTATTATCTTAATAAATGGTGGCAGGAAGGACTGGCAGATTTTTTTATTGTAGAAGCCGATGGCGCAAAGGGAAGACCAATCAAGGCTCCCTCTCAACATGAGCCGGTGGTGGCGTCCATGACTACAGATGTAGTGGGGGTGATAGGTATTGATTCCGTTAGTTTGCGCTTAACCGAGGAAAATGTGTTTCGTTCCACTCTTTTTAGTCACTTAACCGGTTTGAAATATGACAATTTGATAACTAAAAAGGAAGTACTGGCTCTTATTAATCACCCTGCTGGTTTATACAAGGATTCGCCAAATTCCGCCAGACGTCTTCTTTTTCTCAACAAGGTAAATAATAGTGAAAAAGAGCAGATAGCTGAAGAGATTGCACTTGGTGTTATGATAAATAATCAGGCTGGTGTAAATGCAATTATAATAGGGGATTCTTTCCGTAGGGAGAGTAAAGTCATAAAAGTAATAAGTGGTAAGATAGAATGATAGCAGGTATTATTCTGGCTGCCGGAGAAGGGAAAAGGATTAATAGAGATAAACTTACCCTTCCTTTAGGTTCCAGGATGATTATTGACTGGGTGCTAAAGGCAGCAGCTGAATCCCGTCTGGATAAAATCATCTTAGTGGTAAAACCTTATGATTATGAAATTATAGAAGCAGGGAAAAGATATGGTATAGCTATTGTTTCTAATCCTGATTATAAAGAGGGGATGAGCACATCTATAAAGAAAGCTTTGCTGGAATTAGAAAAATATAAGAAAATAGAAGGTTTTTGTGTACTGTTAGGCGATCAGCCTTTTATCACCCCCGATACCATAAACCGATTAATAGAAATTTTCCGTAAGGGGAAAAAAGAGATAGTTGTTCCCTGTTATCGGGGGAAATGCGGGAATCCGGTTCTGTTTGATATTGCCTGGCAGGAAGATTTTATGGGAATAAGTGGTGATGTGGGGGGAAGAGTTCTAATAAAAACGTACCCGGAAAAGGTTAAAAAAATTGAAATGAGCGATAATACTATTCTATTTGATATTGACAGAGAAGAGGATTATTCAAAAGCCAAAACTTATCTTCTTAAAAAACTGGAAAATAGGGGGTAAAATGAAAATTAAAAATGGATTAATTATAATTAGGGGGGGCGGTGATTTAGCTTCCGGTGTTGCTGTTCGACTATTTCGTGCCGGGTTTAAGGTTATTATACTGGAAATAATGCACCCTCTGGCTATCCGCCTGCCGGTTTCTTTTGCCAGTGCAGTCTTTAAAGGAAATTGCGTAATAGAAGATATTGAAGGGGTATTGGTTGAAACATACGATTCTGCTGACCAGGTAATTAACAATAGGAAGATAGCTGTTCTTATTGACCCCATGGCCAGGGCTATTGAGTATTACAACCCAACTGTTCTGGTCGATGCTATTATGGCTAAACGTAATCTGGGAACCAGCAAAGAACAGGCAGCTTTAGTCATAGCACTGGGACCAGGATTTCAAGCGGGTCTTGATGTACATGCAGTTATTGAAACCAAAAGGGGCCACTATTTGGGAAGGGTGATATACCAGGGTAATGCTTTGCCCGATACTGGAGTACCGGGAGATATAGAAGGTGAATCTGAAAAGCGTTTGCTGAGAGCTCCTGAAAAAGGAAAAATTATCTTGGAACATCAGATTGGTGATCTGGTACATACCGATGATGTAATTGCTACGGTTAATGGTGTTCCTCTGAAGGCACAATTGTCCGGTGTAATACGTGGGCTTATCTATCCTGATACCCAGGTAAGCAAGGGCATGAAGGTGGGAGATATTGACCATCGGGGGGTAAGAGAATATTGTTTCACAGTATCTGATAAGGCTCTTTCCGTAGGAGGAGGGGTATTAGAGGCTGTTTGCAGTTATTTATGTAAATCAGGAAAAGGTTCAGGTAAAAAAAAGAAAGATGATTTCAATATTTGAACAAGTTTTTAAAAGAGTAGAGCAGAACGAGAGAATCGCTCTGGTGACTATAGTTGATGTCTCAGGTTCTTCTCCGGGAAAACTGGGTTCCAAGATGTTAGTAAATAAAGATGGTTTAATAACCGGTACTATCGGAGGAGGAATGATTGAAGCCAGAGTTATTGAAGAGGCAAAATTGGCTTTAAAAGAAGATAAAGGGAAATTTTTATCCTATCAATTGAATAAAGAAGAAGCCTCTTTAGAAGACTGGATGATTTGTGGAGGTAATATAAAGGTGTTTATTGATGTAATTGTCCCCCAGGATGAAATGATTATTTTCGGAGCAGGACATATTGCTGTTATCCTATCCAAATTTGCAAAAATGGTCGGCTTTAAGGTCACTATTATTGATGAAAGGGAAGAGTTTGCCAATAGAGACAGATTTCCAGAAGCAGATCGAATTGTGGTAGCTGAACCTGATATAGCTATTGGAGAAATTAAAAACTTTGACTCCCTTTATGTGGTAGTGGTAACCAGAGGGCATCTCAAAGATGAGGAGGCACTACTTTCAGTAATTAACCATGGGCCCAAATATATTGGTATGATCGGCAGTAAAGAAAAGAATAAAGTTATCTTTCAACATCTGAAAGAGAAGGGAATCAGTGAGGAGGAGATTGCTAAAATATTTGCCCCTATAGGTGTAAAGATAGGAGCAAAAACTCCTGAAGAGATTGCTGTAAGTATTATAGCACAGATAATAGGAGTGAAAAGAGGTAAATAGTTCAAATAATACAATCTTTCCAATCAGACCTGAAAAAAATTTTAATTATAATATTCTAAAAGTTCTAAATATTTTTTTATTACAATTCAGGTGGTTTTTAAAAATGAAGATTTGTTATAAGTTTTGGTTAGAAAATGAAAAAGGAAAGGCTTTTGGTGATGGTCCTTTTGATATTTTGAACCGGATAGAAAAGACTGGTTCCTTGAGACAGGCAGCCCTGGAAATCAGGATGTCCTATTCACAAGCCTGGAATTTAATAAGAGACTTGGAAAAAAAATTGGGATATGAATTGTTAAAAAGAAAGGTAGGAGGAGCAGAGGGAGGAGGTTCAGAATTGACTGCAGAGGCAATTAGCCTGCAGGAGAAATACAACACATTTTACCGGCAGGTTGAAGAACAGATCAATACTATTTATCAGAGCGTATTTAAGGAGAAATAATTTTTTTACTATCGTTATGCTGATATAAGTATAATGGTTTATAGAACAGAGAAAAAATTACAATCACCCTGGTATGGTATCAGCCTCAGCCAGAGTTGGATTAATAATTTTTAGTATATTAGTATAGAAGAATGTTTGTAGTTTTGGAAAGGAAAGGAAATGAAGAAAGTCCCTATAGAGAAGGCAGTAGGTATGAAATTAGGGTATGATATTACCCGTATTATTCCAGGAAAATTCAAAGGGCCTCTTTTCAGGAAGGGTCACATTATCAGAGTGGATGATATGGATGAATTAAGAAAAATCGGTAAAGAACATATTTATGTCTGGGAGCCGAGTTCGGGAGAGATTCATGAAAATGAAGCCTCTTTAAGAATATCAAAGGCAGTAGCGGGTAATAATATTGAATTATCTGAACCTGTAGAAGGAAAAATCACTCTGGAATCATCTATCAGGGGATTATTTAAAGTAAAAAGTAGGCTGCTTTACAAAATTAATTCTATGAAAAATATCACTATTGCCAGCCTTCCTGATAATTTTGGAGTGGAAACAGACCAGGGGATAGCAGGTGTACGCATTGTTCCCCTAACAATTCGGGAAAAGAGTATTGAAAGAATAGAACAACTCTGCCTGAGAGAAGGCACTGTTTTTTCAGTACATAAATACCAGAATTTAAGGGTAGGAATTGTTACTACCGGTAATGAAGTTTATAAAGGATTGGTTGAAGATAAATTTGGACCACTCCTAAGAAAAAAATTCTCTTATTTTGGGGCAAAGGTAGAAGAACAGATTTTCTGTCCAGATGAAAAACAGAAAATTGTGGAGGCCATAAAATATTTTTCAGAGCAGAGTATAGAACTCATTGCCTTAAGTGGAGGTATGTCGGTAGACCCAGATGACCTGACTCCCGGTGCTATTAAAGAGAGTGGAGCAAAGATTATAACTTATGGAGTTCCGGTACAACCGGGGAACATGTTTATGCTGGCTAATCTGGGAAAGTCAGTATTAATAGGAATACCAGGGGCCTCTCTATTTTATAAAAATACTATT
This sequence comes from Candidatus Atribacteria bacterium, assembly GCA_029556475.1. Taxonomy (GTDB): domain Bacteria; phylum Atribacterota; class Phoenicimicrobiia; order Phoenicimicrobiales; family Stramentimicrobiaceae; genus Stramentimicrobium. The sequence continues at coordinate 3,394 of JAKQEP010000154.1, read as the reverse complement.
TTAGATATTGTCTTACCCAGGATATTTGCCGGGGAAACTTTCAAAAAGCAAGATTTTATCAAAATGGGCGAGGGTGGTTTCTGTTCCAACTGCTCTGTCTGCCATTATCCACATTGCTATTTTGGAAAAAGATTATTGTTTTAGAAAGAAATTTTACAGGAAAGGGAAATGCTTAAATGAATTTTTATCGAGAAATTAAAGAAAGATTTAGTCGCTTAATTCCAGATGAGGCCCTCTGGTCTTCAACTGTTAATGTGGTAAATGTGAGACCACTTACTCCTCAGGAGGTTATAGGTAAACCCGATAGGGACGATTTTCCTCTATTAAAGGGGAAAGAAGTGATGATACAGGCTGATTTTAAAGGAAGTTTGGGGCAGGCTTTTACCGATATGCCCGGCAATTTCAAGGGCAGTTTAAGAGAAGTCTTTCAGTTACCGCTTGCCAGTAATTTTGAAAGGGCTGTTTTTATCTCCACTATTAATGCTGTTTTGCGTTATTTAGGATATATAAAAGATACTGTTCATTGCAGAAACCAGGAGCCTGCTAAATGTGCTTCTCTAATTAAGGATTATATTTTAGAAAAATATGGTATACAAAAAATTGCCTTTATAGGATTACAACCGGCCATGGTAGAAACTCTGGCCACTGCCTTCCCTATTAGAGTAGTAGATTTGGATAAGGAGAATATAGGTATAAGGAAAAATGGTATTACCATAGAAGATGTTTCACATACCGAAGAGATAATAGCATGGTCAGACCTTATTATAGCAACCGGGACTACCGCAGTTAATGGTACGCTGGTACCACTCTTAAATAAAAAACCCATTATTTTTTATGGTGTAACTATCAGTGGTATTGCCTATCTTATGGGTTATGAACAACTCTGTTTTTGTGGTCATTGAAAATAGAAGAGGCAGGTCAGGTTCTATAGGAACGTCACAAAACATCATGATAACAGAGTAATACATAGGAAATAATAAATATAGCAATAAGAGGCTGGTAAATAATGAGAAAATTAATTTTATTCGTTTTATTAGTGTCGACAATCCTATTCATTTTAAATGGGGTTTTTATAGCAGATATCTGCAGTAGTGAGGAGATACCTATAAGGGTAGCGGTAGAATTTATGGACCATGCTGCTGCGGCTTATATCAGTCAGGCACAGGGATGGTTTGAAGAAGAGGGTTTGAATATCAATTACTATGAAAATTATGTCACTGGAATGGCTCTGGCTGCTGCTCTGGGGCGTGGTGATATTCAAGCAGCTTACCTCTGTTTAATACCGGCTATCAATGCCTACGCCAATGCCAGAGTAGCAATAAAGATAGTGGCAGGAACACATAAGTATGGATATGGTCTGGTAGTTAATACTAATAAGATTAAAGACATTTATGGATTACAAAGAGAAGGAATAAGAATTGGGTGTGTTAGGGAAGGTGGGGCGGTAGATGTCCTCCTCCATAAGGCAATAATTGAATACGGGCTTGATAAAGAAAAAGTATTAAATAATGTTCAAAGAATGGATCCGGCTAAACAGCTCTTAGCTATTCAGATGGATAGATTAGATGCAGCTTTTTTACCCGAACAGTGGGCTACCATGGCGGAAGATTCAAAATACCAGATGATGTTGATGAGTCAGGATATCTGGCCGGAAATGCAGGGCAGTGTCCTGGTAGTCAAATCAGAATTAATTGAGAAATACCCCGAGCTGGTGAGAAAGTTAGTTAAAGTAACAGAAAAATCAACCGATTGGATTATACAAAATCCAGAAAGTGCTGCTGAGGTAGTTGCACATCAATTATCTCTAGTTGGCGAAAATATTCTACCTGTTCAGGTAAAAGATGCAGATACTGATAAAATAGAATTTAATGCTGATGTTTTACTTAAATCTATGAGTAGAATAGATTATGGTACTGATATTGATTCTGTAACTGTTCAGGATAATATAGATTTTCTTGTGGAATTAGGTTATATAAAAAACACCTTTGATGCCAACGAGATATTAGATTTGAGGTTTCTGAGTAGATGAGATTTTCAGGAAGAGACAAATCAACTTTAGGACTTATTCCAGTAGTGCTTTTCTTATTATTATGGGAAATCATTGCTAGAAAAAATATATTTCCTGGCAACTTTTATTTCCCCCCTTTTTCTGTGGTCATGACTGAATTTTACTATCTCACTGTTAATGGTATACTGGGAAAAAATTTTTTTAGCAGTCTTTACCGTGTTCTTATCGGGTTTTCTTTAGGTACCATTGCCGGACTGGTAGTTGGCATTTTAATTGGCTGGAATTACCTGCTTGACAGAACTCTCAGTCCCATTATAAGTCTGTTTTATCCTATTCCTGCCTTGGGATGGCTTCCTCTTCTGATGCTCTGGCTGGGAATAGGTGAAATATTGCCCATCACCATTATTTTCATTTGTTCATTCTTCCCCATTTTGTATAATGCCTCAACGGGAATTAAAACAGTAGATAAAAACTTTATCAAAGTTGCTAAAACCCTGGGAGCTTCTCAGAAGGAAATACTATTTTCAGTAGTACTCCCCCTAGCATTACCCAATATTTTTACCGGTCTTAAATTAGAATCTGGAATGGCATGGAGGGTAATAGTTGCTGCTGAGATGGTTGCCATTCCCACCGGTATTGGTGCCTTGATGATGCGGGCAGAGAGTCTGATGAGAATTGATATTATTATTGTCTGCCTGATAGTACTGGCAATAATGTGTTTTATATTTGAAAGATTTTTTCTATTTTTAGAAAAAAAATTTACCGGCCAGTGGAGATAATTGTGCCAGATATTGAATTGAAAAATATTTCTAACTACATCTGTAAGGATATAAACCTGAAGATATTAGATAAGGAGTTTCTTGTTCTACTGGGCCCCAATGGAGCAGGAAAGACCACACTATTAAATATAATTGCAGGGTTGATAGATTATGAGGGCTCTCTGCTTTTTAATGGTGAGGAAGTAGAACGAAACGATAATAAAAAGAGAAAGTTCGGCTATCTCTTTCAGGACCTACACCTATTTCCACACCTCAATGTCTTTTCTAATATAGCTTATAGTTTAAAACTGGAGAAAAAGGAAGAATATTATATAAGAAGCAGAGTAGAAGAATTATTAGAAATGTTAAACATCAAGGATTTAGTAACCCGTTATCCCAGAGAATTAAGCGGAGGGGAAAAGCAGCGGGTGGCTCTTGCCCGGGCCTTAGCCTTCCACCCGGAAGTATTACTCTTAGACGAACCATTGATGTAAATGTCAAGCACTTATCCCACTCCTTCGGTAAAGATTTTTCCTACTAACGTGGTAAGAATAAATCCCTCCTTCCTGGTAAACAGTTTTCCTACTGGAGAAACTGGAAATAATCAATCTCCTTTCTTCTTATTTGA
>JAKQEP010000173.1 GCA_029556475.1 Candidatus Atribacteria bacterium | reverse complement strand
TAAATCCTTATCTGTGAAATCTGTGTAATCTGTGAGAGCTTTATAAAAATTTACGGTGCGACGCAGACCCTCTTTGAAATCCACTCTCACTTCATACCCCAACACTTCTTTCGCTTTTTCTATCCCTGCCAATGAATGTTTCACATCTCCTGCTCTTTCGTTTTCAAATATCGGTTCAATATCTTTCCCCAAAATCTCATTCAGCATCCGAACCAAGTCCAATAAAGTATAACTTTCCCCACAGGCAATATTAATCACTTCCCCCACTGCTTTTTCTGCAGTGCAGGCCTGAATATTTGCCCAAACATTATTTTCCACATAGGTAAAATCCCGGGATTGACTTCCATCCCCATAAATAACAGGTCTCTTAACCTGCCTCATCAATTTTATAAATTTCGGAATAACAGCACTATACTGTGAAGTAGGATCTTGATTGGGACCAAATACATTAAAATAACGCAGAGACACCGTTTCCAATCCATATAATTGATAAAATATCTGACAATACCGCTCCTGCGTATATTTCGTTAAAGCATAGGGCGACATTGGATTAACCGGCATCGTTTCCACTTTGGGAAGGGATTCGCTATTACCATAAATGGAAGATGACGATGCACAAATCACCCTTTTCACTTCAAATTCCTTAGCTGCCTCCAAAATGTTCAGCATTCCCAAAATATTCACATCATTAGTAGTGATAGGATCATTTATGGAACGCGGAACGGAAGGTAAAGCACCCTGATGAAGAATATAATCCACTCCTTTAACTGCAGAACGGACAATATGAAAACTTCTTAAATCACCTTCTATCAATGTCAACTTCGGGTCATTCAGCAAAGGCAGGATATTTTCCCTTTTACCGGTAGCAAAATTATCCAGAACCCGAACTTCCTGACCCTGCTTTAATAATTCTTTAACAATGTTGGAACCGATAAACCCGGCTCCCCCTGTCACCAAATACTTCATATTTTATCCTCTCACGCAGATTACGCTGATTGCGCAGATTTTAATAGGTCTGGGATGAACAGCATTTTAAGGATTTTAGGGATTTTTTTATCAGCCACCGAGGTCACCGAAGCCACCGAAAAAAACTTTGAACTCCAGCACCCTGAACTTTGAACCCCAGCATTTTGAAATTGTAACTCCTTATTCTGCAATTCTATAATAAGCGCTTGGGTATAAACATTTTCCAGTAATCCGGCCCCAGTTCATTACAAACAGTAAAAAATGAACCCCTAATTTGATAACTGATCTCGTTCAAATTCATTATATAATAATACTTTAATCTGCGTTATCTGCGGAATCTGCGTGAAACAAATCTTTTTATTTGGTTCTTCATATTTTGCCACACCAGTTCCTTCCCCCATCTCAAAAAATCATCATTCCATCTTTGCGGATGTGTATTTAGCATTATCTGATTAGGCAATTCTTTTTTTAAAATCAGTTCAATCAGCTGATCAGTATTTTTTATTTCATAGAAAAATGGGCTTTCCACTTTATCTCTAATATTTGTTTCTTCATTACTCCAACTTCTTCCTGTATCAGTTAAATATAAAACTTTATTATAGTCAATATCAAAATATGGTTCCCCTATAATTCCATAATTATGATAATTAAATTTATTCCACAGTTCTTTATTATCATATTTAGACATTGGACTTCCATGCATACAAATGGTTTCAATCTTAGCCACATTTCTAAACTTTACCAGATTTTGATTAAACATCTCTAATGCCTTATAAACATCACCGTTAGCTTGATTCATCACTTCATAATGATACCCTATTTCGTGACCCATTTTTTCAATAGATTTTATTACACTCGGTTTATAAGAATATGGCACACTTCTAAAAAAATAAGAAGCATTAATCCCCTTATCTTTTTCTAATTTTGCAAAGTTAAGTGAGTTGAGAGGTACTTTATCTACATCATGCCTCAGAATAACTACTCTCTCAAGGGGTTGTTTTAAGAAGTCCCTAAATGTCTGAAAGCTATAATCCACTTCTTTAAAAGCATCTAATAATTCGCTATATTTTTTTACTGTAAAATCCCTGTTCAAAATAAAGCCACCGAAATTACCGAAAAATAGTTTAATGAACTATTCTCTTAAATTCTAATTTTGCCTCATTCCCAAAATTTAATATATAGCCAATTTTAATTCCTGTAGCAGTTAGATAATTCATTATTTGAGCAGAATGCAATGGATGGATTACATTACACGCCTTAAGCTCCAGTATAATTTTACTATCTACAATAATATCAGCAAAATAATCCCCAACAATCTGATTTCTATAAAAAACTTTAATAGGAACTTGCGAATCAAAATTAATGTCTTGATATTTGAATTCTACACATAAAGCTCGTTCATATACCTTTTCCAAATATCCAGCGCTAAGCTCTTTGTGAACCGCAATGGCACAACCAATAATTCTATCACTCAGCTCTTTCTCATATATCATAACTTTTTACCTTTCACTTTATAATTTATATTTTATATACCTTTTTCGGTGTATTCAGTGTTCTCGGTGGCTTATATTCTTGTATTATAAATCTCTTTTCGGTATTTTCGGTGCTCTCGGTGGCTAATAAGAATAAACAACATACTTAATATAGCTCCAAAGAG
>JAKQEP010000111.1 GCA_029556475.1 Candidatus Atribacteria bacterium | reverse complement strand
ATGGTTCTATTATTATTTCATGCAAACTGAAAGAGAGTATCCGCCGGGGCCCATATAAATTGCTTCCACGAGATGCAACTTACCGTAAATAAGATTTTTACAAGGAATGGAACCTTCAAATTCTCTTTTAAGGTCATCAATTGCATCCCTTTTACTTTCATCGCCCGAAATGATGGCTACTGTAATAACTTCTGCCTTTTTTTCATTCATTTTTTCCCTGATAGAATTGATAATAAGTGAATTTACCTGTTTAAATGTGCGCCCCTGCCCGACCGGAATAATTAAGCCTTCGGGATCATCGCCCATAAGACCTATCACCGGGAGCACCCTTAAAACTGATCCAAGTAAAGCCTTTGCCTTCCCTATTCTGCCTCCCCTGTTAAGATAGTTTAAGTCGGGAGTTACATAATAGGAAAAAGTATTGGTAACCAATTCCCCGGCCTGTTTTTTGATTGTCTCATCATCATCGGTTGTTTTTATAATATCTATAAGCCTTAAAAGAACTGCTCCTGTTCCTCCAACAACCTGTCGCGAGTCAATATTGATAACAGGTATCAGATCCTTAAATTTCTCTTTTACTTCCTCGGCAATATTAAAAGTAGCCGCCGACATATTACTGCCCATCACAACCTGGATAATGAGATCATAATTGTTTACATTTTTTTCAATCAGGTCTGTCATTTCAGCCCGTGACAGAGAACTGCTTTTTGCAGTGATTTTTTCTTTAACAAATCTTTCTAAAAGCCATGAGGCTGAGTAAGTCTCCGATTCACGATATTCCTTCTCCCCGACAAGAACCGGGTATTTTAAATATTCAAAGTGCTGATATGGCACCTGGTCGATACCAATTCCAAGATTATCAGCGGAAATAATCAGAATACGCTTATTCATAACTTCCTCCTATTCTAATGTTATATAATAATGATATTGAGTCTGACCTCCATAATATTCCTCGAATTCAAGTCCCGGAAATTTATTTTTCAGTCCGGCTGCCAGGTTATTTCCTTTTACATGTAATCCTTTGTAAACAGTGATAATGGATTCATCATTAAGAAGTTTATTTATTGCTTCGGCGGCAACATCTTTTAAAGTTTTTTCGGAAAGAAAAATTTTTCCGTTATATATTACAAAAAAGTCTCCCTTTTTTACTGCAACTCCATCAACAGATGATTCTTTTGCAGACTTTGATATCATGAAATGCTTTATATTGTTTATCCTGTCCCTGAAAAGAAAATTTGTTTTATTTATTTCATTTGTCTTTCCCATAAGGAGGCTGATAAGTGATATGGCGTTTTTTGATTCGACAATGAAT
>JAKQEP010000105.1 GCA_029556475.1 Candidatus Atribacteria bacterium | reverse complement strand
TTATAGTATATTATACCATAATCACTTACAATCACCAACTTCTTATCTCTAAATATTTGACAAAAAAATTAGCTTCTAACGCCTCATTTGAAGGGCTTTATTGGAAATCGGAACGACTAGTCTGCTGCAAAACTGGGGATTATAATAGAATAATATGGAACTTGTTTTAAAAATCTAAAGTAAATAATATAAGGAGGTTTCCAAGATGGGAACAAAAGGAAGAGAAATTGTGGGAATGGATGTCAATGAATTAGTAAAGGTATTAAACAAGGCACTGGCTGATGAATGGTTAGCTTATTATCAGTATTGGATTGGGGCAAGGGTGGCCGTAGGTCAGATGCGAAATGCAGTGGCAGCAGAATTAGAGGAGCATGCCAAAGAGGAATTGGAACATGCTGAAATGCTGGTTGAACGAATCCTGCAGCTGGGAGGCACACCACTCTTAGATCCGGCAGATTGGTATAAGGAGACCAACTGTAAATACGAGATACCGAGTGACCCCAAAGTAAAAGTACTCCTGGCCCAAAATATCAGGGGCGAACAATGTGCCATAGAGGTCTATAATAAATTAGCCAAAATGACCAGAGACGTTGACCCTATCACCTATAATATGGCTTTAGAGATTTTAGAAGATGAAGTTGAACACGAAGAAGACCTAGAAGCTTTATTGGAAGATTTAGAAACAAGATAAAATAAATATAAAAATAGAGAATGTCTTTGATCGGCAATCTTTTCTTCTGTCCGGACAGAATTTGCAAGAGAAATGTGGAAAGGAAAGAATTGGAAAGTCTTCATTGACATTCTTTCCTATAAAACTATAAGGAGAAATAGAATATGGCTCAACAATATGAAATATACAAATGTGAAATCTGTGGAAACATTGTAGAGGTTTTACATGGCGGAAAAGGTGAACTGGTCTGTTGTGGAGAACCAATGATATTAATGGAAGAGCAGACTGCCGAACAGGTTTATGAGAAACATGTCCCGGTAGTTGAAAAGACAGAAAATGGTATTAAAGTTAAAGTTGGTTCAGTACCACATCCCATGGAAGAAAAGCATTATATTGAATGGATACAGGTAATTACAGATAAAGGAGCCTGCAGGAAATTTTTACATCCCGGAGATGCACCTGAGGCTGAATTTGTAGACATAGAGGGCTTGCAGAGGGTCAGAGAATATTGTAATATCCATCATCTATGGAAATATGAAGAGTAAAAAATACTTGAAAAAGGCAGAGCTCTGGTTCTGCCTTTTTTTAATATTTATATTTTTCAACGCTGCAATTTCTTTTTTTAACCAAATTTGTCTGGCTCAATCAAAATGGAATCAGGTAGAAGTATATTCTGATATTAATTATTATCCGGAAAATATTTCAGAAGAGACTTCCAAAAATGCACACCTATTGGATATTTATAAGCCCGAATACTGTCAATCCTGCCCGGTCATCATCTATATTCATGGTGGTTACTGGGTTATGGGTGATAAGGGAGGGTTGAGCTATAAGGTAAAAGCCTTTACTTCTCAAAACTATATCTACATTAGCATAAACTATAGCCTATCGCCGGATTATCAATTTCCAGCTCATGCTTATGATGTTGCCCGTGCCTTTTCCTGGGTAAAAAATAATATTAAAAAGTATGGCGGTGATCCAGAACAAATATATCTTTTAGGCCATTCTGCTGGTGGACAACTGGCTGCTCTGATGGCTTTAGATGAACATTATTTAGCTGAATTTGGATTAGCTCCATCAGATATTGCCGGAATTATAGGATTGGATAGTGCGGGATATCATTTGCCTTCATTATTTGTTGCGGAACCAGAAAATCAATATCTGATTTCCTGGGCTTTTGGGGATGAACCTGAGGATCTTGAAACAGCCTCACCTATTAATTACATCAAGAAGGGACTAAATATACCTCCATTTTTGCTATTGGTAGCAGGTGGACGTAATGTCTCTGTGGAGGTAAATAATTCTTTTTATCAAAAACTGATTGACAATGGTTATCAGGCAGATATATTACAATTCTCAGAAAAAGACCATGTTTCCATCGATTATGAGCTTGGAAAAGATAAAGACCCGGTTTTCCCTGCTGTTTTAAATTGGCTAAAGGAACATTAGGAAAATCCTCTGTATCTTGTATTATGAATATAACCCATAATGGACTATCTTATTATATAGAGATAATTGCGAATTAAAAAATTTCAATACGATTCGATGTGGTTTAAAGTATTTTTGTCGGCTTAATAATTAGAATAAAAAAAGATAAAGGGAAAGACGAACCAGAATGGCTACAATGATGGTCGCCAGTAAGGTTGGTAAAATCCCCTGCCTTTGCATCTCATTTGCCAACAGTCCGGGTATAATATAACCGATACTCTGTATTTCAATAGTGGCAACAGGTAATTGAAATAAGAAACTTTCTACCAGCCATTTTACCAAAAAGCTTATCAAAATCATACTTAAAAATCGTCTTTTTCCATATAGTATCAGATAATTAGATAAGAAGATTACTATATAATAAGTCAGTATTGCAATAGCGATGGTTATGATAATTCTCCAGGGCTGATTGATAAAAAGAGCAATATAGCCAGGGGTTACTATTCCTCCCGGAGATAATCCTACCAATTCATAGAATAAAAAACCGATGGCGATACCAATTCCGATGGCTTGAAATATCATAATTTTTCTCCTTTTTCTTGCAGATAATCCATTAATCTTAAGCCAAACCCACGGGTATTCCCCAAACCATACAATATTCCCTCTTCTTCTATGAAATGAGAAATCTGTTCCATAGTATGGTCTATATCAACTTTTTCATTTACTGCAGTAATCTGCTGAGAGGGGTAACCGTTTTTTCTGAGTTGATTATAACTAAGCGTGGTATTTTGCCCCGCCAGAAAGATATGGTCTACTGTAATTTCTTTACTTAAAATGCTGGCAAATTGAACAATTCTGGTAATCCTATCATTGCGATTATTAAGGATGGCGATTTTGGGAGAGTTTACTACCTTTTCAGGCAGCAATTGATTTATTTTATCCCAAATCAACAAAATTGATTCACGGTCATTGGCGGCAAAGGCATTAACAAACCATAACAGTTTACCCTCTACCTTTAATTTATAAATAGTAAGGGCTCCTGGATCCGGTCTGGCTTTTAATATCCCTTTCCAGCAAATATTTTCCTCAATATTCAGGAGCTGTCCTATCTGTAAGGCAATAGCCACATTTTCTTTAAACAAAATATTTTCTGATTTTTCTTTTTCTGGAAAACTAATCTCTTTGGGATCGACCAGAATAGATTTAGAATTTAATTTTTCTGCCAGACTTTGGAACAAGGGGAAGAATTTTTTATCAGCAGTTATAAAAACCCCATTTTTAGGTAAAGTGGCCATTAGTGAATTTGCTGCATCCTTTAAATCAGGCCCATAGACATCCTGATGGTCTTCTCTGACATTGGTAATCACACCAATAGTGGAATAAATCAATCTATGTTCACTAACCCACTGGGTTTCAGGGTGTACAGCCATACATTCAACCACGATAGCATTACATCTTTTAAAGAATGCTTTTTTAATAAAATATTTTTGCTCAATGATGTTTGAAGGTCCTTTTCTTCTTATTAGTTCTTCATCACCATTTTCCAGGATAATTTTGGGACTGGTTCCGGTTGTTTTTGCCAGGGTACGGTAACCAGCTTCTCTTAAAATAGCTGCAATCAATCTCACCGTAGTAGATTTTCCACGGGTACCATTGACATGGATTCTAATGGGAATGGTATTAACTCTTTTCCTATGGAATTCGTTTTCTAAAATTCCCATTATTAGAATTACAATGCCAAGAAAGAATAATAGAAACATAAATAAATCTTTCTTTTTTACGGAATATTTTGTCCTAATGTTATAGGAAAGTTGTTTGAATGTAAAAATAGAACAATTACAGTCAACTATATTCTACTATTTTCAGTAAAAATAAACAAAAAACTCGCTTTGCTTGGAAGCAAAGCGAGTTTGAAAGGAGGTATAAAAATGAAAAGAATATTTAATGGTTTTATTTCTTTATTCCAAAACCAGAAATATTATAGCACTGTTTTTATTCTTGTCAAGGGCAAATTAAAAAATTTTGTGATTAATTTGTGATAATGTCACCTTATTAATTATCTTGATAAAATGTCAATTAAAATATTTTTAAATATTACTCTTTTTCTTCGTGGGAAGGAGAATCCTCAATAATCTCTGCATCGATAGTGGCCTCTGGTTTACTCTGACCTTGCTGTTCTCTTCCAGTTTTTCTGCTGAAATTGGTTGATTCTTCATCAAATGGCTCTAGTGGTATAATTAGCCAGGCAATAAGATAGGCGATAATTCCTCCTCCACCAAAAAAAATGGAAAGCACTGCCAATAGTCTAATAATATTAGCATCTATGTTGAAATATTCAGCAATGCCACCACAGACTCCAGCAATTTTACTATCTTTTCGGGAACGATAGAGTTTTTTCATCAATAAGACCTCCCATCCCAAATGATAACTAACTTAATAGTCCTTTAATAATTAAATCTGTTGCCTCTTCTTCATTCAAACCCCTGGCCATGAGGGTTTGTAGTTGCTTGGAATCAACACTACCCAATGCCGCTTCATGTGTGATATGGGCTTTTGGATGATTTACCTCCACAATGGGTATGGCGCTGACCACTGCATTATCTTTAATAATTTCAGTACAGTCTATATGACCTCGAGCATAGGCGGCTGAAGCAATTAGTTTATTATAGACCTCAGCTTTGGTACGTCCGGTTGCTGCCACCCGGGAACTCAAAAAACCACGTGCCTTCTCTCCCATTAGATGAGCAGTCTCTCTTATCATTATTTTATCATCTTCTTTGCCGCTTATACGGGAAACCATCTCCAGAACACTATTTTTTTCACAAAAAGCTTCATAATCAATATCAATAAAGCCAGCACGGCCTTTAATCAGTTCAAATTCGGAGTAAAAATGTGCACCTTCTGAAAGCTGAATTTTACTATGAGGATAAATCTTAAGTCCTCCGTGCAAACCGTGAACATGTCTTTCCAAATAACTAAATCGGGCATTTTTACCAACTGTAATAGTACCATCCATAATATGCTGAATGTCAACTGCATTAGGAAAAGCACAATGGGATAGAAAAGAAGCCGAGGCATTTTCCTGAATCTCGTTTTTGATTACCATTTTTTGAATGCCTGTCTCCGGTATCATTCCGAAACACATATGTACCGGTTTTTCAATTTTGCTATTTTTTTCTACTGTTGTATTTACCTCGATATGATCTTCAAATTCTTTAACATCAACCTTTAAGCCCGGTAAAAGATGGGACTGTATAACCTTATGATGATGAATGAAAATATGTGCGATATCAGGCTGTTTAAAGATATCATCAGTTTCTGTTATTTGAGCTAATTCTTTAGCTAAATTGATATTATTCAAGTCGCACTCCTTCTTTATCAGGAATATTTTTATGTTTACATGGTATACACTTATCCTTAAAATAAGGTATCATCTTTTTTGCCACAGCCTTCTCTAAGATTTCTCCATTACAGAAAAGAAAAGCATGGTCAGCCTGTTTTAATACTGCCAAACTGTGGGTTATAAGCACAATAGTTCTTTTCTTTTTCTTTTGTTCTTTAATTACTTCAAACATTTTATCCAGAGTGCCCACGTCAATACCCGAATCAGGCTCATCTAATAAGACCAGAGCGGGATCCATAACTAAGATGGAGGCCAGTTCTACCTTTTTTCTTTCCCCACCACTTAAGGTCTTATCCACTGCGCGATCGGCATATTCTTCAGGATCCAATCCTACCCTTTCTAATTGTTCTGAAATAAAATCATTATTTTTATTACCGGCAGCTGCCTTTAAAAAATCTCTGATGAGTAATCCTTCATAACGGGCTGGCTCCTGCCAACCAAAGGTAATACCCAGTCTGGCACGTTCATCAATGCTGAGCTTGCTAATATCCTCTCCTTTGAAGTAAATACTCCCGGTGTAGTGTCGGTAACCTTCCAGCCCCATAATGGTAGAAGCCAATGTGGATTTACCGGCACCATTGGGACCTACTATGGCATGCACATAACCTTCCCAGATTTCCATATTAATATGGTTTAATATTTTTTTACCATTTAAAGAAAGGGATAAATCTTTAATTTCCAATATATTTTTCATAGAACTATACCATATCTTTCAATTTTAAAATCCTACATCGATTAATTTTAGCTATACAAAATACAAAATCGTAATACAATTTACTTATCCGCATATAAAATAATGATTAATACCAAGTAATAAGTGATAAGTAAAACATAATTCAGACAGAGTACTTATATATCAAATTATCATTATTAACTAAAAACCACAAACTATAAACCTATTGGCATATTGGCACTAACGGCCAACAACTATTTTGCAATCAAATTTTACTTATACACATATATTAATTTGATTTTTTATATCTCAGAATATAACATATTTGCCAATAGAATAGCAACTCATTTTCTCGGCTGGTTTATTTTAACAGTTTTCAATTTTATAAATTTTGTTTTATAATGTATAAAAACAAACTGTGTTTTAAAATATTATTTTAGGTTAAGAAACAAAGGAATCAATATTTTAGTTTAGGAGGTTAGAAAAATGAAAATAAGTAGTCTTGACTTTGAACACGAAGGATATATTCCGGAGAAATTTACCTGTGATGGAGAAGATATCAGTCCTAACCTTATTATTGAAGATATTCCGGAGGGAGCAAAAAGGCTGGCACTTATAGTTGAAGACCCTGATGCACCGGCAGGCATATGGATACACTGGATTGTTTTTAATATTCATATAACAGATGTGATTGAGGAGGGTGAAGTTCCTGGCACTCAGGGATTTAATGATTTTCGGAAATTAGAATATGGAGGTCCCTGCCCACCATCGGGAACCCATCGCTATTTCTTTAAACTATATGCCCTGGATACTAAACTTGATTTGGAAGAGGGCTGTCGTAAAAAAGATTTAGTAAAGGCTATGGAGGGGCATATCCTGGTAGAGGCAGAGTTGATTGGTCTTTATCAACGGGAATAAATCTTGTTTCTTAAAGTTAGAAAAATTTTTAAGAAACTACAAGCAGGAGACAAATAAATGGAAGGCTGGATTCTTTATAAGCAGCGACAAAGTGAGATATCAACAGAAAAATATGAAATGAATCGTTTTTTACAGGTAGCAGAACAGAGAGGAATAAGTTTAAAGATATTATGCCCGGAACAATTTGATTTACTGGTCAATCGGGATGACAATAAAAGTGTCATAATAGATGATAATTATACTCAATTGCCTCAATTCTTGTTGCCCAGACAGGGAGCCAGTACACCTTACTTTTCCCTGGCAGTTATTCGACACCTGGAAAGATTAGGGGTAAACACTTTTAATTCATCACAGAGCATTGAAATAGTAAAGGATAAATTATACACACAACAGATATTAGCTGCTGATAATTTCCCTGTTCCCCGTACTATGTTAGCCCGATACCCTCTCAATATTCAATTGATTAAGGAAACCATAGGATTTCCTATAGTAGTTAAAACTATCTCTGGTTCGCAGGGAAGTGGAGTTTTTTTGTGTGAAAAACCAGGGCATCTGGAAGACCTTATGCAATTACTCGATACCGCTAAAACCCAGGCAAACTTTATTATCCAGGAATTTGTTAAAACAAGTAAAGGTCATGATGTTAGGGTATTTATTGTGGGGGGTAGGGTAGTTGCCTGTATGGAAAGAATAGCCCGTTATGGTACTTTTAAAGCCAATTTTTCTCGTGGTGGTAAAGTAAAGGCTTTCCCGATAAGTAAGGAGATTGAATGGTTAGCTACCGACTGTGCCAGGGTATTAAATTTAGATATCGCCGGTATAGATTTGTTATTTGATGGGGAGAGTTTTAAAATATGCGAAGCCAACTCCTCGCCGGGTTTTAAAGGGATTGAAAGCTGCTGTGATATCAGTATTCCTGATGTCATCTTCGATTTTATAAAAATTAGATTAGGGATTTAAGAATAATACAGTTCCACTTTTAGCGGGAATTCTTTACAAAATAGAACTAAAGTGCTACAATAAAAATGTAATGATTGAAGAATACTGGAAAGTTACTGGGGGAGCTATGTGCTGAGAAAAAGCATTTTGCTTTGACCCCCCGAACCTGACCTAGGTAATTCTAGCGGAGGGAAGTAACTATTAATTTTAATAATATAGTTAAATTATATCGCTATTACCTGTGGCTTCAGGTAATAGCGATTTTTTTTGGAGGTTAAGATGGCTAAAATTACTTTAGGATTACAGGTTTTGCCCTATGTGGAGGAAGAAAGGCTTTATCAGGTAATAGGTGAAGTAATATCCTATATCGCTTCCTGCGATGTTAAGTATGAAGTCGGTCCTATGGAAACGGTTATGGAAGGTGAGCTTGACCAGTTATTAGAAATTGTTAAAAAGGCACAGGAGATATGTATTGAACAGGGGGCCACAAGGGTAATATCAGGTATTAAGATCGATTATAAGAAGACAGGTGTGACCATTGATGAAAAAGTGGAGAAGTATAGGAAATAAGGTAATTCCTCTCTCCTTTAGTACTCTTTTGATAGTTTTCTGGCAATTGATTGTAGAAAGAGGTGTAATTGCCCGATATATCCTGCCTTCGCCATGGGATGTTGTTCTGGTATGTGCCAGGATTCTGCCCGAGATAAAAGAACATATTTATACCACCCTGCAGGAGGCTTTTACAGGGCTCTTTGTGGCAATTATCCTTTCCGTAATGATGGCAATATTAATGGATAATTCTCCCATTATCAGAGAGGTTGTACAGCCATTACTGGTAGTGTCTCAGACAGTTCCTGTTATGATACTGGCGCCCCTTTTTGCTATGTGGTTCGGTTTCGGCATTCTTCCCAAAATTATGGTAGTGATACTGGTCTGTTTTTTTCCTATAGTAGTCAGTCTGTTAGAAGGACTAAATTCTCTGGATCAGGACTTCTTGAATTTAATGAAATCGATGAAGGCAAATCGCTGGCAAATTTTTTATTTAGCCAAGTTCCCTTCTTCCTTAAATAATTTTTTTTCTGGTCTTAAGATTGCTGCCACTTATAGCATCATAGGTGCGGTAATAGGAGAATGGATGGGTGGTAAGTCAGGATTGGGTGTCTATATGACCCGGGTAAGACAATCCTTTGCCCTTGATAAAGTCTTTGCCACTATTCTGATAATTATTGTCTTAAGTATAATCTTATTTAAAATAATTGAGCTTATCCAATTTTTGGTGATGCCCTGGAGAAGGGCAGTTAGTAAATAAAAAGAGGTGTTGTCTTATGAGGCTAATAATTAAATTAAAAAAAATAAAATATTCCTTAATTTTTTTAAGCTGTCTGATAGGGATACTCTTCTGCAGTACTTTGTCTGTTCTATCGGGGAATCCTTTGAGAGAGATTACCGTACTATTGGAGTGGGTTCCCAATACCAATCATACTGGAATGTATGTTGCTTTAGAAAGAGGGTTTTATGAAGAGGAAGGATTATTGGTAAATATTATTCAGCCGGAAGAGGGTGGTGCGGCACCCTTTATAGCTGCCGGTCAGGGAGAGTTTGGCATCAGTCACCAGGAACAGATGACCTATGCCCGTACTGCTGATGAACCCTTACCGGTAGTGGCTATTGCCGCTATTCTACAACACAATACCTCCGGGTTTGCTTCACCACAGAATAAAGGAATTAAACGCCCCCGTGATTTTGAGGGTAAAAAATATGGCGGCTGGGGTTCACCAGTTGAAGAGGCTATGATTAAGACTTTGATGGAGATTGATGGTGCTGATTTTAGTAAAACAGAGATAGTGACCATTGGTGCCATTGATTTTTTTGCCGCAGTCTCTGAATATGTCGACTATACCTGGATTTACTATGGATGGGATGGGGTAGCGTCAGAGATTAAAAAATTTCCAATTAACTTCATATTTTTACAGGATTATGCCAAAGAGTTGGATTTTTATACCCCGGTAATAATTGCCAGAGAACAACTTTTAACAACAGAGCCGGAGTTGGTAAAAAGATTTTTAAGAGCTACCCAAAAAGGTTATCTATTCGCAATAGAAAGTCCAAAAATAGCAATTCAGGATTTGCTAAGATATGCACCGGAAATAGATAGGGAAATAGCAATTGCCAGTCAAGAGTATTTAGCAAATGAGTATCAGGCTGATGCACCTTACTGGGGTGTGATGGAAGCACAACGCTGGGAAAATTATGCCTGTTGGTTATATGAGAGAGACCTCATCCCCAGAATGCTGAATGTTGTTCAAGCCTTTGATAATTCTTTTTTACCTGGGAAGGAGAACTGATATTAAATTAAGGGTAAGTAATTTCAGGCAACAATACGAAGAGATGCCCATTGTTGAAGATGTCTCTTTTTATCTCCATAAAAATGAATTTGTAACCCTGCTCGGACCAAGTGGTTGCGGAAAGAGTACTATACTCAATATGATAGCGGGAATAGTTCCCGTTGAAGAAGGAAAAGTGTATATTGATGGTCGGGATTGTACTGGAGAGGTGGGCAATGTCAGCTATATGTATCAGAAAGACCTGTTGTTACCCTGGAAAAAAGTAATTGACAATACTATTTTACCCTTAATTATTAAAGGGGAAACAGTGGGAGAAGCCAGAAAGAAGGCAATCCCATATCTTTCCTTATTTGGCCTGGAAGGTTTTGAATATAAATATCCTTTTCAATTGTCTGGAGGTATGAGACAGAGGGCAGCACTGCTAAGAACCTATATGTTTTCCAAAGATATTGTATTATTAGATGAACCTTTTGCTGGATTGGATGCCATAACGCGTTATAATATGCAATCCTGGTTAATGCAAGTGGCAGATAAAGTCAAAGCTACCATCTTGTTTGTAACACATGATATTGAAGAGGCTATTTACCTCTCAGACCGAATATATGTTCTTACTGAACGGCCGGCCAGAATAAAAGAGGAAGTGAAAATTCAGCTATCCAGGCCGAGAGAAAGGGATATTGTTACCTCAACACAGTTTAATCGTATTAAAAAGCATATCTTATTAAATCTATCCTGAAAGGAGGAGCATAGTTGGCACTATTCAATGGAGAAGCAGAAGATTATGATAAATGGTATGAAACTAAGATAGGAGAACATGCCGATAGGGTGGAGACAGAATGTGCTCTCAGTCTTTTTAAGGTTGAACCAGGAATGCGCCTGCTTGATGTTGGCTGTGGAACAGGAAATTTCAGTATAAAATTAGCACGGCAAGGCGCCTCTGTGGTTGGTGTTGATATCTCACGGGAGATGTTGGTAATAGCAGAAAAAAAAGCAGAGCAGGAAAAATTGGATATTGAATTTAAAGAAATGGATGGACTCAATCTACTATTTCCAGATGAAACATTTGATGGAGTTCTATCTATGGCTACTATCGAGTTTATTCCGGACTACCCTGAGATGATTTCAGAGATGTTTAGAGTCTGCAAAAAGGGAGGCTCTATCTTAGTAGGTACCATCAATAGAGACAGCGCCTGGGGCAGATTGTACCAGGACCCGGAATATCAAAGGAAAGCAAGAATATTTCAATATGCCCACTTAAGAACCTCCGAAGAACTGAGCAGGCTCAGAAGCAATCACTTAATAAGTACCAGAGAGTGTCTTTTTATACCACCTGATTTGCCTGAGTCTGAGATTAGCTCAGCCAAAGAAAAAGAATTGTCCCAAAATAACCGTGGTGGTTTTTTCTGTGTACTCTGGAAAAAATAATAATACCCTTTTACTTCTAGGTATTAGTGACAATACTATATATTAGTTATAAAATATAGGTAACATGTAAAAAGAGAGGAGAACACCATGAGAATAACAGGGAATGTTATTAGTGGCATTATTCTTTTGGTCGTAGGCTTTGTCTTATTGCTGGCTAACTTTATGGGAATAAAGGTGAATTTTTTTCGCCTGTTTCCAGGGATAGCCCTTTTGATATTGGGAATATTTATTCTGTTTGGTCAGATTGGGGGAAGGGATGAACTTATCTTTGACCATAGGAAAATTGACCTGAGTGAACCTTTTCGAGAAAAGAATATCATTTTTGCCGAAGGAATAATGGATCTCAATGATTTAAATCTACCGGAATCGTCTAAAAAAATCAAGCTCAATGTTGTTTTTGGTTCAGGCAGATTAATACTGAATCAGGATATTCCTACCATTGTTCATGCCAGTTCGGTATTTGGAAATGTACAATTACCCGAGCAATCGGTAACTTTCATTGAGTCAACCGAGTATATTCTGGGAGAAATTCATTCTGGTAAACCATATCTGGATATTGAAGCCAATGTGATATTCGGTCAGCTAAAAATAGTTAAACCCTGATCATCGAATAGGGGACAGATAGGCAAAAATGGAGTCAGGTTCAAAAGAGAACATCACTGGGGTCAGGTCTCAACATTTGACATTACTTTCTTATGTCAAAAGTTGAGACCTGACCCTCTATTATTATTGCTATTATCGAAACATATTAATACACATTAAAGTTTTACTTGCGAAGAGATGATAATTTTGGTATATTATCGCTAATATTATACATAGCACACACATTAATATGATTTATTATTTTCATTTCTTTCTTGCTGAGTTACTGTGCAAAACAAAAGAATAATCCAAAATAGAGAGGCAGCACAATGTTAATCAATAGTATCACCCAGGTAATAGGGAATACACCGCTTCTCCGCCTGGAGAAGGTATCAACAGGTAATGTGTACGCCAAAGCAGAATTTCTCAACCCCGGGGGAAGTATTAAAGATCGGGTGGCAAAGTACATCATTGAAGAGGCAGAAAAAGACCAAAAATTAAGACCGGGGATGACCATTATTGAGGCAACTTCCGGTAATACAGGGATAGGACTGGCTTTTGTTGGTGTCCAGAAAGGTTATGAAGTAATCTGTATAATGCCTGAAAATATGAGCGAGGAAAGAAAAAAAATTATGAATGCCTTTGGTGGAAAAATTGTTGCCACATCTGCTGAAGAGAGTTTAACCGGTTCCATCAGAAAAATGAGGGAGATGATTAAGGAGGAGCCGGAAAGATATTTTGTGGTAGACCAGTTTGTCAATCCTAAAAATCCAGAAACACATTACAAGATATTAGGTCCTGAAATCTGGGAAGATACTAAAGGTGAAATAGACATATTTATTGCCGGTGTGGGTAGTGGTGGGACACTTCAGGGAGTGGGACAGTTTTTAAAGGAGAAGAATCCATCTATAAAGATTGTGGCAGTGGAACCAAAAAACAGTGCAGCTCTACTGGGAAAAGAACCAGGATTACATCAGATTCAGGGCATAGGTGACGGATTTATTCCAGGGGTTTTAAATGTAAATCTGGTTGATTTTGTGATAACAGTCTCTGATGAAGAGGCAATTAAGACTACCCGACTTCTTTCCCTAAAAGAAGGACTATTAGTGGGGACTTCCTCAGGAGCAAATGTCTGTGCTGCACTGCATCTGGATAATGGCAGAAATCGAGTTATTACTGTTTTGCCCGATAGGGCGGAAAGATATTTCAGTACCGCTCTTTTATAACTATAAGGGCAAAATATTTTTATATTATTCTTATTGTAAAACAGGATAAAAGCTAAAAATCAATTGGCAGCTTTAGCCTTTTTATTTATTCTTATAAATTGGTCCAATTGAACCACAATTACCGAACTTATCACCATTAGAATTCCCATTAGTTTCCAACCCCAGATCTGTTCCTGGAAGAACAGAAATGATAATAAGACTGAGACTACTACTTCTATTGTGCTTATTATCCCTGCTTTAGATGCTTCAATTCCCTTAGCCAATCCACTAAAATATATGACAAGAGCAATAACGGTAGAGATAATACTTAAGGATAAGGCATAAAACCAGGTGAGAAGACTGATTTGAGATTGGAGAAGAAGCATCGGCTCTGAAAATGGTAAATAAAATAGGGCTCCAAAACCAATAGAGTAGAAGACAATTGTGTAAGGATGGTATTTATCAGCAATCGGTTTACTGATAATAGTCAAAGAGCCAAAGGTGATACCGGCAGCCAATCCAAAGAGTATTCCTTTCAGGTCAAATTGAAAACTTTGTAGAGAACCCCCGGTAATGGTTAGAAAACAACCTGCCACACAGAGTAATAGTGCCAGCAATTTGTTTCTTGTGAAGGTCTCCTGGAAAAATATTCTTGCCATAAGAGCAATAAAAATTGGAGCAGTATAGAGTAGAGTTACTGAGGTAGCAACAGAGGTTAATTTTATAGCACTAAAATAACTTATGTTAAAAAGACATTGACTTACAAGACCTATAGCTACTACATATTTTAATAATATTCGGTCTATCTTCAATTTAGAAATATCTGTAAACAGTAGGAAAAAGAAAAGGGATAAAAAAGCAAAGAACATCCTGTAAAAAACGATGGTGGGAAGAGAAAGTTGGGCATCAAGCAATTTGGTGACCAAAAAAGCAACTGTCCCCCAGAGAGTACCGGCTATTCCGACTAAAAAGTAACCTTTTCTTCTTTCGGACATGAACACTCCATGATAAAGCAATAATTTCTATATTGTTTTACAGCTGATTAATTACTCATTATAGAGGAAATAAAAGATAATTCAAAGATAGTTGCCGTGAAGAATAGATTACCTTTTTTAAAGTAGCTTGCAAAATATTTGCTATTTCCATAATATTTTATTTGAGTTATAATGGAGAAAGCAAAAAATCTTGTAATGTTTTAACCCATAATCAACTGATATTTAAAAATAGCAAGTATGATGTTTTTATTTTTATATTATTTCATTTAGAAAGGAGTAAGAGATGAAATATATTGATAGCAAATCTCACAATTCCTATTTTAACCTGGCTTTAGAAGAATATATATTGAAAAATGAAAATATTGAGGAAGATATCGTTTTTCTGTGGCAAAATACACCAACTATTGTGGTGGGAAATAATCAGAACACCATTGAAGAAATAAATGTCCCATTTGTTAAGGAAAATAAAATTCAAGTAGTCCGCAGACTTTCCGGAGGCGGAGCAGTGTATCAGGATATGGGTAATTTAAATTTCACTTTTATCAAGTGCCTGGATGAGGCTTCGAATTTGGATATTAAAAAATTTGCTTTACCGGTAGTGGAAGCATTGAATAAATTGGGTGTTCCTGCTCAATTAACGGGGCGTAATGATATAAGTGTGGAAAATAAAAAAATATCCGGTAATGCCCAGCGCCTCTATAGAAACAAGCTCCTCCACCATGGAACCCTACTTTTTGATACAGATTTAGAAGTAATGGTAAAAGTGTTACAGGTTGGAATTGACAAGATAGAATCAAAGGGAATTAAGTCCATACGTAGTCGCGTTACCAATATCAAACCCTATTTTAATCAGCAGATTACCATTGAAGTATTTCGGGAATCAATTCTAAAGGAATTGTTTCAGGGCAAAGAGGTTAATTACTATTATTTAGATGAGAAAGATCTAAAAGAAATAAATAATCTGGTCAATACCAAATATAGTACCTGGGAGTGGAATTTTGGCTACTCCCCATCTTATAGTATCAAGAATTCTCGGCGATTCCCGGCTGGCAAAATAGAACTTTTTATTGATGTAGAAAAGGGGATGATTAAGAGCTGTCAGATATTCGGTGATTTTTTATCATTATGTGATATTTTTGAAATTGAAAAGGCATTACAGAATAAGTGTTTTGAACCGGAGGTTATAGAAAAAACCCTGGTGCAGTTCAATCTGAAGCATTATTTTGGAGAAATAACATTACCGGAGATAATGACAGTCTTTTTTGGTTAATTAACATTACCAAACTATGTTAATGTAAAAAATATTACTTTATTTTAATTTTTATAAGAACAGAGTTATTTTTTTGAAAAGATAGAGCAATTTGATTAAAATGTTGTGGCCAGGCTTTAATATTCTGGAATATGTTTAATAAGAGAGGATTTTCAGGGGTATTTCTCCTGATGACACTTCTATGTCTCAAACGCTTTTTAAGGTAAGAACAATTGAAGATAGTCTAAAAATATTTCGTGAATCTTTTAATTTTGTAAAATTCTTTAAAAACCGTGAGCAATTGATAGAACTTATTGATGCTTACGGAAGAGTGCTGGCAGAAGATATTGTGTCTTCTGAGAATATTCCAGGGTTCAACAGGGCAATGGTGGATGGATTTGCCGTAAAAGCCAGTGATACCTATGGAGCAAGTGACAGCCTACCAGCTTATCTCGAGCTGGTTGGAGAAATAAAAATGTCAGAAAGACCTTCTTTTCTGTTACAGAGCGGACAGGCAGTGAAAATATCCACCGGGGGGATGTTGCCTGAAGGGGCTGATGCAGTGGTAATGTTAGAATATACCGAGAACCTGAATCCCACCCTGGTAGAGATGAGCCGCTCGGTCGCTTCCTGGGAAAATGTATTGCGAGAAGATGAAGATATTAAAAAAGAGGAGATCGTATTAAAAAAGGGCCATCAGCTGAGGCCACAGGATATAGGGCTACTCGCTGCCCTGGGGCGGGCAAATATCAAAGTTTTTAAAAGACCGGTTCTTGCCATTATTTCTACCGGTGATGAGATTATTCCGATCAATCAAAAGCCCAATCCTGGTCAGGTTAGGGATGTCAATAATTTTTCCCTGGGGGCAGCAGTTAAGCAAATGGATTGCATTCCCTTCTATTCAGGTATAATTAAAGATGATGAAAAGAGATTGGGGGATGAGCTTCAGAAATGCTTGGAAAATCCGGAAGTTGATTTAGTTTTAATTTCCGGTGGCAGTTCGGTAGGTACCCGAGATTACACTTTAGATGTTTTAAATAGTATTGGCCCACCAGGAGTCCTGGTACATGGGTTAGCCTTGAAACCTGGGAAACCAACCATTCTTTCTTTAAATAAACAAAAAGTATTTATTGGTTTGCCAGGGCACCCTGTTTCTGCTCTGATGGTTTTCGATAATTTGGTTAGAGAAATTATAACTGATTTAAAAGGGGAGACCGCCCATTTCGGACAGAGAAAAACAGTGGAAGCTTTGTTGGAAAGCAATATATTTTCTGAAGCCGGTCGGGAAGAGTATGTAAGGGTGGTATTAAAACATAAGGATGGACATCTCTGGGCTGAACCGGTTTTGGGTAAATCAGGAATGATTTCTAACCTTGCTAAGGCAGATGGTTGTATAACAGTCGGGCTTAACCAAGAAGGTTTATATCAGGGAGAAAAAGTAAGCGTCACTATATTTTAGTTATTATAAATAAATTTATTTAAAAAAATGGTTTAGAATGATTTTAAAGTAGTTTAAGAGGAGAATTCCCCTATAGTGATAATGGAAAGAAATATCTAATAGTGGCATATGCCACTAGGTCTCGTCTAATTATATATAAAATTTAATCTTTTAACAATTGATCTTTGACAATCTTAACATATTCACAAACTAAATTCTCAGATAATGAGGTGATGTAAGCTATCTCACCTATGCCCA
>JAKQEP010000103.1 GCA_029556475.1 Candidatus Atribacteria bacterium | reverse complement strand
TTATAGTATATTATACCATAATCACTTACAATCACCAACTTCTTATCTCTAAATATTTGACAAAAAAATTAGCTTCTAACGCCTCATTTGAAGGGCTTTATTGGAAATCGGAACGACTAGTCTGCTGCAAAACTGGGGATTTTAACAGATTGAACCAGAGATGGACTGTTCATTATAATATTTGACAAAATGGAGTACTGCTATTATATTAATAAACGATATTCTAAAATATTGGTAAGGAGAACTTAATTGTTATGCAATTCATTAGAAAAAATGTAAAACCGATTTTACTGTTAATAGTTGCCGCTTTCATCGTTTCCATATTTTATGGTCTGGGCCAATACAGGTCATCCGGTTCCCGTTCCCAGCAATTGGGCAACATCATTGCTCAGGTCAATGGTGAAAGTATAACTTATCAGCAGTGGCACAGTTCCTTTACGAATTTAATTTCCCGTTATGACAGTCAATTTCTGGCTAATATTGGCGATGAACTGTTAGCCTCTATTAAAAACAACATTACTGAACAATTAATAAATTCTATCCTGTTGTATCAATTTGCTCAGAAAGAGAAGATAAATATTCCGGCAAGCAAAGTAAATAATGAGATAGATCAAATTAAAAAAAGCTTTAATTCCGAACAAGATTTTAACAATGCTTTGAAAAGAAATAATCTTACCCTAAACCAGCTGAAAGACAGTTTAAACAGACAATTTATGATTGACCAGGTTATACAGAATGAGTATGATACTATTTCTATTCCTGATGAAGAGATTGCACAATACTATGAAGAATATAAGAACTATTTCTTTCAGCCGGAAAGGAGAAAGATAAGTCATATTCTGGTTGAGGATAAGGAAGAAGCAGAGCTTTTACTGAGCCAGCTGAAAGAGGGAACAATTGAATTTGAAGAAACAGCTAAGGAAAAATCTATTTGCCCTTCCGCTGAAAATGGTGGAGATCTGGGGTATATTACCCGGGGGCAGATGGTCCCTGAATTTGAGGAGGCTTCTTTTGCCTTAGCAGCAGGAAATTTAAGTGATATTGTGGAGACTGAGTATGGTTATCATATTATTAAATGTGATGATATACAGGAGGAAAAGCAACTAAGTTTGGAAGAGGCTGAAGAAAATATAAAAAATATTTTAACCAGCCAGAAACAGAATGAGAGAGTAGAAGAACTGATAGCCCGATTAAGGGAAGAGGCCGATATTACTATTCTCTATGACTTTAGCTCAGAGGTAGAGAAAAAAGAAGAGAGTGTAGATAAAGGCAATGATACACTATCGGAAACTGAGATTAATGCAGAAGAAAATCAATTATCTGAAACACCCCAAGAAAACATTTCTGAAAATCCGGTAATAACTGAAGGTAGCGGAGAAGAAAAACTGACTGAATAAGCAGATATTTATAAAGCTAAGTTTGGAATAAAAACAATCTTCCTTCAGGTCAATATTGTTATCCAATATTTCAATGGTTTAATAGCCGGACAGATCAGTCAATCTATCAATATTTTACCGGGTACGCTAATATAGCGATCTTCAGAGAGAAATTCCATTTTCTCTCCTGAAGAATCTACTATTAGGCGATAAGTCTTGACACTATAGCCAGGAATCCCTTCCTGCAGAACATTACCGACTAAATGTGTTGTGTCCTGCCCTTCTCTCTTAATTTCAATTACATCATAATCGTAAGTTTTTAGATCCTGGTTAATTATTCGTATTTCCTTATCCAGCCCCTTTTCTCCCCAGATAGTTACTATAAGGCGATCCGGTTTAATCTCACTGAAGATAACGACCTGCTGGTCTAAAGAATTTTTAAATTTTAAATCTTTATATCCGTAGAATACTGCGGCATCCTGTCCCAGAGGGACATAGCTGGTTGGCTTACCATAGATAGAGTGATTGTATCTTTCCATAATCTGAAGGTTCGCCAGCAGTGCTGCATTGTACAGGGTAGTGGATACCTGACAAACACCACCACCGTATCCTTTAATAAACTGTCCGTTGGCAATAATAGTACTCTCTTTATAGCCATCTTCTTTATCGGCAGGACCTATTAACCGATTGAAAGAAAGAGTCTCCCCTGGTTTTAAGATGATACCATTAATATCTGCTGCTGATTTTTGTATATTAAAAAGAGTATTTTTTTCTTTACCCAACAGGGAAGTTTCATAGCTGCTCAGGGCCTCAACAACTCCAATTTGTGATAGTATTTCTCTGGTAGAAATCTTTGGTTCCTGGTAATGAACAGGTAGGTCAATAACAGTCGGGATATCGGATCGGGCAGAATCAATTATATCCCTTTTAAGAGCTGTTAATAACTGCTCCCGGTCGATTTTTATGCCAATCTGAGCAGGAATTATTTTATCTGAGGAGAAGGAGGCATCCTGAGAGGGTTTTTCTATCTCCATCTGTATGTCATAATAAAACGATTGAAAATTATTGTCTTTAAACTCTATGGAGGGAGTGAGCCGACAGGCATTTCCAATCAAATATATTCTTTCTTTTATTCTAGATAAGAGCGAACCTCTTCTGCCAATTGAATAAGCATCATTAATAAGTTTTTCCAGATTGACAGTAGCACCAAGATTATCTTCGGGTACTATATTCAATCTCCATCCATTATAACTTATCAGTATTGGCTCCCGGAGATTTTCTAATATGATTGGCTGGATGGTCTGATAGGCCTTATCCTTCTTTAATCCTCCAATTTCTTGATTCATAACAATTACATTGGGATATACTTTTCCCCGGTATATTATTAATGAATCAATGGAATAGATCAGTAAAAAGAATAGAATGAGAGCAACGAAACCTAAAAAAATCCTGCCGGTAATTCTGCCATTGTATCTGGGTTTTTTGCTACGATAATAGCTGCGATTATACAACTGTTTCCCCTCCTACCGGTCTCTACAATAATTTTTAAAACATTTTTTTACAAGATTCTGATTGAAAATAAACTGATTTTCTTATATAATATTAACTGCATTGTTACAAGCACTGATTTAAATATTTGAGCGGGAATAGCTCAGTAGGCAGAGCGTTGGCTTCCCAAGCCGAAGGCCGCGGGTTCAAACCCCGTTTCCCGCTCCATTTTTATTATAAATGATTTCCTAAGCTATAAAATTATGAGACTCCGAACAGTTTTGTAATAATATTTTCTCCTTTAAACATCAGGAAAACTAAATATATGAGCATTGACAATAAAAATCCCAGCAATACCCTGCCATAAAGAATGGGTATTCTATATTTTTCATTGCCTGACTGCATCATTCTGGCAATAAAACGGGAAAGGACAATAATTACAAACAATAGAATTAATAATGTAACAATCTGTTCAGCCATCTGATTATAACCTGTTATCTCTAATCTCTCTGGCGACAATAACACCACTGACCGAAGCCTGTATCAAACCTCTGGTTATTCCTGCTCCATCACCGATAGCAAAGAGATTTTTTATTTTTGTTTCCAGCTGTTGGGAAAGATCCAATCTTGCGGAATAAAATTTAACCTCCGCACCATAGAGAAGAGTCTGCTCGTTATAAACCCCTGGAGCAATCTTATCCAAAGCTTCCAACATCTCTAAAATATCAGTAAGGATTCGATAAGGCAGAACAAAGCTTAGATCTCCCGGTGTAGCGCTGTTTAAGGTTGGTCTGACAATTGAATGGGCGATGCGATCGGAGGTAGACCTCCTTCCTAAAATTAAATCACCCAGACGTTGAATAATTACCCCTCCACTAAGAATATTAGCCAAATTGGCAATATATTTTCCATAGGCAATGGGTTCCTGAAAAGGTTTGGTGAAGGTAGTACTGACCAGAATGGCAAAATTGGAATTGTCAGTCTTTTTATTCCTATAACTGTGACCATTAACTGTGGTAATGCCATTGTTATATTCCATAACCACTTCACCATGCGGGCACATACAAAAAGTACGTACTTTATCATCAAAGAAAGATGAGTAGTAAATTAATTTTGATTCATAAAGGGTATCAGTAAGATGTTCAAAAATAACCGCGGGAACTTCTACTCTTACTCCCACATCAACAGGGTTGCGGAAAACTGGTAATTCTAATTCAATAGCTTGATTTTTCAGCCACTCTGCCCCCACTCTACCGGGAGAGAGAATGATATTTTCACCCTTTATATATTCTCCGCCTGAGGTTATTACCCCGCAAACCTCATAGCCCTCTTTTACTATCTTATCCACCTGGCAATCCGTTCTGATCTCTATTTTGTCTTTGAGAAAATCATAGATATTTTTCAAAACGGTGAAACATTGCTCGGTTCCTAAATGCCTTATCCGGGCAGGAATAAATTTTAAATTTGCTTTT
This sequence comes from Candidatus Atribacteria bacterium, assembly GCA_029556475.1. Taxonomy (GTDB): domain Bacteria; phylum Atribacterota; class Phoenicimicrobiia; order Phoenicimicrobiales; family Stramentimicrobiaceae; genus Stramentimicrobium. The sequence goes on along the minus strand of JAKQEP010000103.1, from coordinate 2,179 downwards.
GCTGCCTCTCTTTTAACCCTTTCAATCTCTTTGGGGTTACTGCCATACAGGTTGTCTTCTGCTCCAAACTGACAATAGAGCCTATCAACATAGTGAATCAGATTGTTTAATTCTTCTTCAGCAATATAATCAGTCAGATTTCCACCAAAATCACTGGTGAGATTTAATTTTCCATCACTAAAAGCTCCGGCTCCACCCCAACCGGATAACAGAGAGCAGGGATTACATTGTTGACATACTGTTTTTTGCTCTCTCATAGGACATTTTCTATTTATTATAGCCTTCCCTTTTTCTAAAAGAAGAATATTGATATCTTTATTATAATTTTTCAATAATTCCAGAGCAGCAAATATCCCTGCCGGTCCTGCACCGACAATAATAACATCATATTTTTTACTCATTTCATTCACCTTATTCCCCAAACTTCAGCTAACAATAGATAACCTTTCCTTAACAATCTCTTAACGAACATATGGTTGAAAAGCAAATATTATGCCAGATATCGCTTTATAACAGCACTATTGTTTCCTGATATGGACTTTCCCTAAGCTTAAGTTAAAACTAATCCTGGAATTTAGTACTAATTATCCCTTTTAAATCTTTTAATTTACCGGTAGAAAAACTGAATTTCTGTTTTTCCAAAACTCCACTATATTTTAATCCAGCTCCGGTTACCAGGGCAACACAACGGGATTTCTGATTTATTATTCCCTCTTTTCTCAATTTTCGAATAGCGGCAATAGATACAGCTGCTGCAGGCTGGGCAAATATCCCCTCTTTAGCCAGCATTCGCTGTCCCTGCAATGCTTCGTAGTCAGAAACAGCAGTTACCAGACCATTGTACTTTTTTAATTTTCTTAAAAGTTCATTGCCACTGGGCGGAAAGGGGTTGGCAATAGCCTGGTCAATGGCCTGAGGATTTTTTACCGCAGAGATCTTTTCCTGTTTATCAATCCAGGCCTGATAGATAGGTGCACATCCTTCTAATTGGACAGCAACAATTCTTGGAAGTTTAGAAATTAATTTCTGTTCATAAAACTCTAAAAACCCTTTTATAATACCACGTGCATTGCCCCCTGAACTGGTTGGAATTATCACAAAATCCGGTACCTTATAATTTAACTGCTGGCATAATTCAAAGGCAATACTCTTTGACCCTTCCACCCGAAAAGGAATATCTGAATTTAAGAAATAGATTCCCAATTCCTGACCGATTTTTAAACTTTCATAATAGATTTGACCATAATCACCCAGTACTCTAATTAGAATAGGATTATAAATCAAAATAGGGTTTAATTTTTCTGGCGGTAGTTCAGCACTAACTAAAATAAGAGTCTTTATTCCAGCGCGAGCGCCATAGGCTGCTACAGAAACTGCCATATTGCCACTGGAAAGGGTACCGATAGATTTGTAACCCAGACTGAGTGCATGCTGCAACGAGGTATAGGTTCCCCTATCTTTAAAGGACCAGGTAGGGTTGACAGTTTCATTCTTAATATACAAATAATCCAGATCCAGTAATGGAGAGAGATGGTTTGCTTTAGTCAGCGGGGTAAAACCTTCTTGCAAAGAAAGCTCCTGGTTTGTTTCTGAAAATGAATAAAAGGAATGGTAATGAACAATAATATTTTCGGGAGAGGAAATCGATTTTTTAAGGATAATTTTTGATGGACAAATCTTAACTTCCAATGGTTCAAAGCAGTCATCACAGCGAGGGAATACTCTACTGAGAGGATATTCCTTTTGGCAACCGGTACAAATCAAGCACTCCTTATTCAACATACTCACCCAAATTAATCTGAAACTCTGGTCGGGGCGAGAGGATTTGAACCTCCGACCCCCTGAACCCCATTCAGGTGCGCTTGCCAAACTGCGCTACGCCCCGACTTAGTTTTACACAAGTATATTATACAGGAGCTTCTTCATTCTATCAACCGGGAAAGGAGAAAAATTGTGATTAATTTGTGATAATGTCACCTTATTAATTATCTTGATAAAATGTCACTATGAATAAAGAGGTACATTATCATATGTCTCAGAAACAGTTAAGCAGGTATGTGACAATCTCTAGGTTGATAGAAAGGAGAGTAACAGTAAAAGAGGCAGCAATATCTTTAGGACTTTCTACCCGGCAAATACTCCGCCTCAAGAAAGGAGTGAAGACATCTGGGGCAGGTGC
>JAKQEP010000094.1 GCA_029556475.1 Candidatus Atribacteria bacterium | reverse complement strand
GCAAACTAAATTTCAGGATGCGGAGTTACGGTGAGCTTCGTCTACACTTATCAGTAATAACGCAAAGGCAGCTGTATAGAGTTCCGAGTTGATTGGGGGTTAATTTTTGGAGGTATTCTATTTTAATAATATCTTTAGCAGCCGGCATAATATCCTGGAGAAGGAGATTTGGACATTGTTTCAGGATTTGAGTTATTAGATATTCCTGTTCCCCAAATTTCGGTTGCCGATTGAGGTCTGTTCTTGGTTTTCTCTATTGCTTAAGTTTAACAGTTGTGAGGGTTCTTCAAAATATATAGTTCTATATTACAATAAGTTACAAGATTCAATTTTCAAAAAATGCCAAAATGTTGTGCCAATTTTTATTTTTATCTTGACAAAAATAGGGGTGCTATAATCTATATCTTCAAAATACAAAGTTAAGGTAGAGATATGTTCGCAAGAAGAAAAAAAGTAGACAATCACGATTATATCCAAATTGTATATGGCTATCGTGAAAATGGCAAGATTAAGCAAAGAACTGTTTTATCTCTGGGACGGGCAGATGATGCTACTATTTACAACAAAATTGATAGCTTGCTGTATTCCCTGCAGAAGTTTTCCCAAAATTCAGCGGTATTGTCTACCAAACATCAGGATATAGATAGCCAGCTGAAGATCATAGGACCGGTATTGATTTTTGAGAGGTTGTGGAAAAATTTGGGTATCGGAGAGGCTATTACTAAAGAGGCGAAGAAGTGTAAATTTAAATTTAATGTGGAAAGAGCCGTTTTTGTTAGTGTCCTGCACAGGTTATTGCGTACCGGTTCAGATCTTGACTGTTCCCAATGGATGAAAAATTATGAAATTAAAGGGGTAGAAGGTCTGGAGTTACAACATTTATACCGGGCTATAGGTTTTTTAGGGAAAAAGACAGGCAAAGCTCGCAAGGACGCTCCTTCTATTATTCCCAGAGTAAAGGATCAGATTGAGGAATCAATTTATACCCGGGAATTGGAAATATTCAGCGAATTTAAAATGGTTTTCTTTGATACGACTTCTCTGTATTTTGAAGGTGCCGGGGGTAAGGAACTGGGTAAACGCGGTTACAGTAAAGATTATCGTCCGGACTTGAATCAGGTTGTTGTAGGTGCTTTGTTGGATGAGAGAGGTATTCCTATCTGCTGTGAAGTATTTCCTGGTAATACTGCTGATCTCAAGACCCTTATTCCAATTACCGAGAGAGTAAAAGACAGGTTTGGATTCTGGAATTTTTGCATAGTAGCGGATCGTGGAATGATTAGTAATCCTACTTTGGAACATTTTCAACAGGATAGTTCAGGAATGTCTTTTATTTTGGGTTGCAGAATGCGTAAAGATGTACTCGTGAAAAACTATCTCCAATCCCGGGAAATAGATTGGGAACAGGAAGAGAGTATAAACAGAGCTGGTAAGGAACGAATTTTTTACAAAGAGGTTAAGCTTAAAGAAGAACAACGCTATATTATCTGTTATACAGAGTTACAAGCCCGAAAGGATGCCCAAGCCAGAGAAGAAATAGTCAGTCAACTTCTCGACCGGGAAAAGGAAGACCTGAAATCCCTGGTAAAGAACACCGGTTATAAACGTTATCTGAAAGCCAGCGGGAAGAAAGTGGAAATAGATTCTGATAAGATTCAATCCGAAGCTGCCTATGACGGAATTTGGGTTTTACAGACCAATACGAATTTGAGTGCGGAAGAGGTAGTGCTCCGCTATAAGGATTTATGGCAGGTGGAATATGTATTCCGGACGATGAAATCGGCATTTGATACCCGACCTATCTTTCACCAATTGGATGAACGTATTATAGGGCATATCTTCTGTAGCTTTCTGGCATTAGTTTTGAAGAAAGAACTGATTTCCCTGCTGGATAAAAATGGTTATGTCTTTACTTGGAGACAAATAATCGATGATTTGAACTCGCTGGGTTATATGGAAGTAGATAATGGCATTAAAAAATTTAAAATTCGTTCCAATGCTGTAAGATGTACCAGTAAAATATTTTCTGCTGTAGGAGTTGCTATTCCCGAATCCATAATTATGTTGTAAAAGATAAAATCTTGCGAAAAAATTGAAATTTGTTGTGCCAAGAGCTTTTTTTTAATTTTTATCTATATTTATTTCCAATCACTTACAAAATTGAACTGTCAAACTTGGGCAAAAGGAATAATGGTGACTAGTTTATATCAGAATGACATAGAGTTCTATCAAGCTAACGGTCTTTTTACCGGAATTGATGAAGCAGGCCGCGGCGCTTTAGCTGGTCCTGTTGTAGTTGCTGCAGTGGTTTTAAACTACGATCATATTATTGAAGGTATCAACGATTCCAAGTTGCTTATACCCAAAAAACGCGAAGAACTCTATCAGCAAATTGTAGAAAATGCTATTGACTATAGCATTGTGGAAATCAGTCCT
>JAKQEP010000172.1 GCA_029556475.1 Candidatus Atribacteria bacterium | reverse complement strand
CGAATTAAAAACCAAAAATGCCTTCTATCCTTTACGACTGAAAGAAGGAACAGGTTTAACCTATCAAATTAATTTCAGCCCAAACGCCAGGACAAGTTTACGCGTTGGCTATGGTTGGTTGCAGGATTATAATAAAAAAAGCTATGTATTTGATAAAACGGTAGCAGGTTCTTTAGATGGAATTGATTATGAATTTGAAAAATATAAAGAAGAACCTAACAGTAGTTCCAAAGGTATTGAATCCACAATTATTCTTTCCGCTTTGAATCTGATGAAGTTTATCAGCATCAATTCTACTTTGGATGTACTTTTCCGGATGGGAGTTCCAGATCATTCCTATAGTTTGGAAAACGAGAACAGAATAAATTTCAGATTGTTCAGGAACATATCGTTAGATGTTAAATTTAATATATCTTATGATGAATCCAAAAAACCCTGGACGGTATATGATTATACCACTTTCTTACGCTTATCCCTGTTTTATTAAGAGGCATAATGTCCTGCAGGATAGTTAATAACATACTTTATCTGGAAGGAAGTTTAAATGCGGAAACGGTTCCGGAAACCTTAATTGAAGTTAATTCGCTTCTAAAATATCAAAAACCCAATACTATTGATTTAAGTAATATAATTGTTTTGGATAGTGCCGGGGTTGCTTTTCTGGATGAATTACAAAGTCGTTTAACTACAGAAGGTATATTATTATTACAGGGAGCAAATCCTGAGATACAGGAAGTTATAAAAACTTTTTCTTCTCTTAAGGTAAAAGTGCCTGTTCCGGAAAGGAAAAAGGGTTTTTTTGAGCATATAGGGGATTCGGTTGTTTTAGCAGGACAGAATTTCTATAATGTAATGTTACTTGCCTCCGAAGTTTTTTATTGGGCACTTATAGGAATTTTCAGCAGAAAAGGTCAGCGGAAGGGTTCTTTCGCTGTTCAATGTTCGCTTTTAGGTTCACAGGCATTGCCGATTTTATCCTTGCTTTCTTTTATAGTTGGCTTTATATTATCTTTACAGGCATCGGTGCAACTGGCTAATTTTGGTGCTAATGTTTTTATAGCAGACCTGATGGCATTTTCAATGGTGCGGGAAATTGCTCCTTTAATTACAGCAATTATTGTTGCTGGCAGAAGTGGTTCAGCTATTGCTTCGGAAATAGCTACAATGCAAGTTACGGAAGAAATTGA
>JAKQEP010000074.1 GCA_029556475.1 Candidatus Atribacteria bacterium | reverse complement strand
CAGGCTACGATTTCGCTATTGCTTCTTCTCTCCCACGCCTTGCGGTGTGAGACTTGCAAGTCGCTCTGGGGTTCGTCGGCAACTACGCCCCTTGTGGACTTTCACCACAGATTGACGGCATGCCCGTCATACATAAAAGAGGGAGGGTATTATCCTCCCTCTTTTATTTATTTCAAGAGTATAAATTCTCTAGTAAGTCATCTCATTAAAGTTTAATATTAGTAATTATGGTTGTGTTAAAAATTCAACACATGGATTCGTATCACTGCAAGTACCTATTGTAGTTAAACAATTAACTTTTGGTGTTGCCTTAACATCACAGCATAATCCTCGATATCTTACATTACACCCAGTATCATATGTGAGTTCAATCTGTCCATAGTAGGTCTGTTTTTTGCCAACATTGTCTTCAAGCTTTATGACTGCAAAATATATTCCTGCGTCTAAGCACTTGGTCTCACATTTGATAGGACATTCTGTGCCGGTGCAGGAATCAACCAGCTCTGCACAGGGAGAAATACCGCAGCATTCATCGAAGAACTGTGCATAATCTTCCCATTTAACATTTTTGACCTTGTACAGGTCAACCTGCCAGCTGGCCAGTCCTGAGCAGTCATCTCCACAGCAATCCTTCGTTGCACAGGAACCACAGGCATCTTCCTTACCTTCTGTGCTCTTGAGGACGATAGCACAGGTCTCACAGCAGCAATCTTTTGTTGTGACTTTGATATCGGCATAGGGTTTACCACAATCTACTATGACAGGAACGGAGACACAGACGTTTCCTTCACATTCCCCAGCTACAACCTGTACATAGGAGGCACAGCATGGAGTAGGTTCGTAGCACCCTTCATAACAAACGTCACAGACAAATCTTCCGGAACCAGTCCAGACGGTCTTATCTGCATTGGGCCATAGAGCAACTGGATTACCATAGTAGTAAGGTAAGAGCTGTTTGCTGTAGTCACCGGTACAATCACTTATGTAGACATTGACATTGGCTACCGGTGCCGGGAAGGTTACGGTGATGGTGTGGTTACCATCTGCAACATAGGTTCTGCCGTTAAGTTCTACTGCTCCATCAATATCTACCACGACACCTTCGATTTCTCCTTCGCCTTCGCCTTCACTGGGAGTGGGAGGAGTACAGCCGGCAAATACAAATGCTGCTACTGCAATGATAAGTAAGAGTACTAATAATTTTTTCTTCATTTAAGAATTCTCCTTTCATGTTTTCTTAAATTAATTCTTAATTTTTTTCCATGGATTTTGTGAGAAATTAATTAATTCCTCTTTGATCTGGCATCTTGAGCTGTTTACCGATAATTGCTGAATATGATATTTTATCGATAAATGCAGTATGTCGACCTCATACCGGCTTAAGAAACCAGCCTTTATATACTTTTTTGTTACAGATACCACTATATTATATAATTTTTTAAAGGTCAAGTTAATTTAGTATTTAGTCGTTAGTATTTAGTCGTTAGTGTTAAAGTTTTTGGTTAATAGTTTATAGTTTTTAGGTTAAATTCTTCCTGTACACTCTTTATTTATTGGTAGCTGTTTATTCTTCTTGGTCATTGCGAACAAAGTGTACTTGTCAGTTCTCTTTACATTGTATTTTGACTAAATACTAAATACTATTCACTAACGACTATATTTCTCCTCTATGTAATTGTAAAAGTACTAATTTATCAATTAAGTGGGGATGAACCACTCTCGCTGTCTGTTTTACTGCTCTCGCCTGATGAAATAGGCGATGTGCCTGTTTCTCCGGATGGAGCAGATGGACCGGAACCCGGCAAGTTGCTTCCAGAAGAGGTAGGGGATAAAGTAGGAGCAGATGAGCTACCGCTTTCACCTGTAACTGAGTCTCTTTTACCGGTACTTGTACTTACCTGAGCTGCTATTGCTGCTACCATTAAGTCCTGAATATTAAGACAGGCATCTTCTAGATTTACATTGCTTTCAATTGCCTGGTTAAATATTGCCTCAATCTTATCACTCTCTATGCCTAGCTCAGTTGCTTTAAGCCCTATGTTAGCTAATTCCTGGGTAATCTCTTCTACTTCCTGCCAGCTTTTACCCTGTTCAGCGCTTATTTTTAATATCTGTGATAATACATTTTCGGAAACTCCATTAGTCATTGATTCGGCTAATGCCTCAATCATCTCTTCCGATTCTCCATTTTGTATTTCATTTTCAGAAAGTAAATCTCGGGCAATCTTCATATTCTCTGATTTCTTGTTTATGGCATTAATAATGAGTCGCTCATCAACATTTTTTGCCAGACCTTCTTTTATCTTATTGATAATCGGTTTTTCAGCTATGCCATTATTTTTTGCTGAAATTGCAGCATTGAGAAACTTTTTAACATTGTAGGGGTCTACTTCATTCCCTATGCTTGTTTTAATTATGGAGATAGTGTCTTCAGCTGAAATACCGTCTTTTATTGCTTCCTGGGCGGTATTAAGCACCATTCTTTTTTGGAAGTCACTATAGGTTGAGTTGGCAAGATACTGTTCCAGCTGACTGATACTGGCATTGTCATCAGATTGGGCTGCCTGAATGGCCAGAGAAGTTGAGAAGAAAAGGGACAAAGAAATAACAAGACAGAGCAATGATACTTTTCTCCTATTATTTATTTGCCTTTTATTTATTTTTTTAGTTTCAACTCTGTTTCTCATTTTTGTTACCTATTCGTTGGTATTTTATATTTTATCAATTATTGTTTACGAAACACTCATCATCGTTCTCTTTGCGGGCAGCAATGGATGAGATTGCTTCGCTCCCTTCGGGCACTCGCAATGACAGGAGGGGGAAGGCTCTGCAATGACATGAGCGGTAAATTCTACAATGACTGATGATATTTTCAACCGTTGGGGTTTCTTTTCAATGTTTCTGAAATTTTGGTTGTGTCCCTTAATCATTTTCAAAGTCATTACATATGTTTTTGGTCATTGCGAGACATACTGAAAGTATGTCGTGGCAATCTCATTCATTTATTCCCACATCTTTGCATTTACTTATTTCAAGGACCGCATTCTTATTGCCAAAACCGTCACTGACATAACGATAGGCAGAGGGGTCAGGAATCCATTTCTGTCCATCAAGGATAAACATATACTCATAGCGCCCCGGCTCCAGCTTCAAAGTAACTGTCCAGATACCATCATTGTTCTCATCAGTTAGTAAATTGCGGGTTGGGTCCCAATCATTAAAGTCACCCACCACAGCAATACTCTTCACCTGACTGGCATCGGCCCTCATAGAAAAAGTAATCTCAGCTAAATTATTGGGACAGTACTGGGTAATCGGTGAGAAGTAAATATTGTAGCCCAAGAAGAGAGTTACTAAAGCCATCCCTAAAGCTGCTGCCCATTTTAGAGAAACACGGGGTAGAGTGAACAGATGGAGCGCTTTTTCCCACCAGCTCTCTGTGCTAGCAGGGACTTCCTGAGCTATTTTTTGCATTACTTTAGCAGTAAAGTCAGATGGGAGTTGCTCTTCTGCTGAAGATTGGGATAAAGAAGATAATTCTTGAAAAAGTTTCTGCCATTGTTTGAATTCCTTCTGGCAATCTGAACAGGAAACAAGGTGTGCTTCAATCTCGGCAGCCTCTTGCTCAGAGAGCCTTCCTTCCAAGTAATCTTCTATATATTCTTTTACATTCTGACATTTACTGTTTTTCATCTGATTAAAACTTTCTTATAATTTACCTTCTATTTAATGATACGAAAAAAAAGGCAGAATGTTACAGAGGAGGAAATATTTTTTAATATTTTTATTTTTTCCCCAGGAGGTCCTTCAATTGAATCCTGGCTCGATGCAGTCTAACCTTCACTGAATTTACCGGAATATTCAAAACTCTGCCAATCTCATAATAAGAGAGGTTTTGTATGTGGCGGAGAATGATGATTTCCCGATAGGAAAGAGGCAGTATATTAATGGCTGATTGTATATTGTTTATACTCTCCTGGAGGATTTGTCGCTCCTCCGGATTGATTGCGAGATTATCACCACCGGAGAAAATGGGATTTGCCACCTCTTCAGGGTCCTGCTCCGGATGGCTCGCTGAAAAAGGAATCGCATAATCCTTCTTTCTCATTCTATCTTTTATAATATTAAGGGTAATCTTGTACAGCCAGCTGGAAAAAGAGTAGTTTGGGTTATATTGGTGCAGAGAACGATATGCTCTTAAAAAAGATTCCTGCGCTATATCTTCACTATCATGGTAGTTTCCGGTCATACGCAAAGCAAGTTTATAAACCAGATTTTTATATTTTTCCACCAAAAAGGAAAAAGCTTCATTATTTCCTGATTGGCATAATTCTATTTTTTCCAGGTCATTGTCCTGGTCAGGATGAAATACATTACTATTTTTTATGGTCATTTTATACTGTTTTCATTATTAATCTTTAATCTTTTGGATTTGGGTTATGGGCTTAGTTAATGTATTAACTAACTTACTCTGAGTTTTCCTCTTCAGGTGGAAGGTAATGTTCACGAATATAATCAATGCGATTCTGAGCTTGCAGAACGATTGATTTGCCATCTTCCCAGGTACTACCCGGATATTGAGCAATAATTATCTCATAATTGTCGATAGCCGCTTGCCACATCTCTTTCTTTTCATAGCAGTAACCGATATAAAAATAGGCTGCAGGAGCAATAAGTCTCTTCTCACCAGGCCAGACTGCTAAAGGGTAATTATTGACAGTCTCCTGAAATGCATTAATAGCCTTATTATAATCTTCTAAACCATAGTATATTTCAGCAATAAAATATTGAGAGGGGGCTGCATAGGCACTTTGAGGATAAAGCATTATCACTTGCTGAAAAGCTTGTATTGCATTATCATTATTATTTAATCTTTTATCACACCAGGCAATCCGGTATTGGGCAAAGGAGACTAAATCACTTAAGGGGTAATTGTCAATAACCGTCTGATACTGTATTTTGGCATGATAATAATCGCTGGTTTGATAATAGCAGTTCCCTATTCCAAAACGAGCATCATCTGCCCAGATGCTGTCGGGATAATAGAGGAGAAGACGTGAATACTCATCTCTTGCTGATATATAAAGCCCACTTATCTCATATATATTACCAATATAATACTGGGCATCATCTGCCCAGGTACTTTCGGGAAATGTATCTCGCAATTCTATAAATGTATATAGAGCTTGTTGGTAATCTTTCTGATTCAGATAATCCATTGCTATATCATAAAGAATAGTATCTTCCTTTGGCCTAAGAATAATTGGCTCGCCAAAATAAATTTCATTAATAATATCTGGTTCAATATAAACATTGAGCAATTTTAAGGTAATATATCCTTCTTTAATAATAGTTAAAGTCCTTTTGCCTGCGGGAATATCGCTGAGCAGGAAATATCCCTTCTGGTCAGTGGTAGTGGTGTTGGCAGAGCCGCTGATACTTATCAATGCACCCTCGAGCGGGGCAGTGCTGTAGGAGGTTTCACGATGCACTTCTCCTTCTAAGGAACCATTTTTGGGGTTGAAGGCATTGCATCCGTTTAGCAAGAGGGCAAATATTATCAAGAATAAAAAGGATAAAAACAGTTTTGATGAAATTGTAGGTATTGTTGATATTGGTAACTTTTTTTTGAATTCTTTCGTTTTTTTATTCACTTTATTAGGACTATTTACACTATTCCGTCCATTTTCTTTTTTTGAACTATTATTAACTTGAGAAAACAATATTCTTCTCCTTGATACTATTTTTTACTACAACTATCGCAGTTATTCTAGGCAATTTTTCCATTATACTGCTACTTCCAATGAAGTCAGACTAACATATTTCGTTTGAGGTATCTCTTCCCCACAATCTAAACGGTCCTCAATATGTAATCTAATAGCATCTTTGATGTTTTCAAGAACTTCTTCATAGGCATCTCCCTGGCTGTAACATCCTTGTAATTCGGGACAACTGGCAAAATACCCCTCTTCATCTTTTTCAATTATAATAGAAAAACGATATGTTTTTGTATCCATATTAAACTTAGCTTCTTTGAGTAAGCCACTTTTGAATATAATCAATAAACTGATAAAAATGTTCAATATTTTTTAAATTATTATATACTTCGTCCCAATCAATATCTAAATATTCATGAATTAAAATATTTCTAAAACCAGCAATTGGAGCAAACTTTTGTGCAAAATCAAAAGGTAGAATATTTTCTTTGCCTAATATTATTATTGCTCCATAATAATCTTTTGGTTTTTCTAATCCGTCTAAAGAAATTATTCGATTAGCAATATCAATACAAGATTGTATGGCAACTTCTAAATTTCTCTCTACAATATCCTGTAAATAATCATCCTGGAAAAATTCATCTTTGTTTTTTTCTCTAAGAGGTTCTAATTTTGTTAAGCTTTTTTTCAGTCTCTCTAAGCGCTGTTCTATACCTCTGAATTCTTCTGTCATATTTTACTCCTTTGGGCTTAAAATCAAGCATATCTTGCCTTTGGGCATTTAGAACAGGTAAATAGTCAAAATATCTACTCAAGGTATCGGCTTCAAATTCTACTTTAGTTACTGAGTCTTTTTGATAAATAATCTGCCCGGCTACAATAACATGGTATTTTAATTCTATTGGAGCATCATTGAGAATAACCAAATCTATCAGTTCACAATTAAAAATATTTGCTAATTCGTGTTGTAATTTATATCTAAATTGAAAAGATGTTTGTTCGGGTGATAAAAGTATAGCAATATCATAATCACTCAATGGACCTGTTTTGCCTTTTAGTTGAGAGCCAAAAAAATAAGCTAATAAAACGATTTCTCCGTATTCTTCAGTAACTGTTTTTTTTAACTTATTAAATTTATTATTAAATCTATCCATCTTTTTTTCTACTAATTTCTACTAATTATTTTAATTCTTTTTTCGCATAGCTTGCCATTACTGAGTCAGGAAATTCATCCAGGATAAGCTGGAAATAATATTTTGCCTGCTCACTTTCACCTATTTTATCATAGGATAACCCCAAATAATAGTAAACAAAATCATTTTTAAATCCCGGCTTAAGATAGGCCAGGAAACTGTCAATGGCATTCTGATAATCTTTTTGCTGGTAATAAATCCAGCCTAAATGGTAATGGGCATAATTAAGATAGGGTTTTTCTTCTAATAATTTTTCATAAATATCAATTGCCTTCTGCAGTTCATCAACACCCGGAGCATAACTTCGAATCTCGTAAATATAGGCAAGCCGGAGATAATCATTGGTGTGGTCACTATCGGGATTTTCCTCAATAAGTTTTAGATATTTTTCAATCGCTATTTCTGATATCTGATATGCCTGACGGTAATATTTTGTGGCACTGATTATATTTTTCTTTTGAGCTGATAGTTGTCCCTGTTCAAAATAAGACTGCCCAATATAATAATATATTTCGGGGTTTTCAGGTTCTTGAGGCAGGCATTGCTCCAGTTGTTTTATGGCATCCTGATATTTTTGTTCAAAGAAGAGTTCTTTGCCTAGCTCCATACAGGTTAGGGTTTCATCTTCTTCTATATCTATAACAATTGTTTGGTTTTGATTAGAAGTTTGAGTTTGTTGTACATTTTCCTGAGCAAAAGTAATGATAGAAATAGTACTCTGGAGTGGATTAAAAATAAATATCCCCATCATTATAAAAAAAATAATGTCACAGGGACGATTTTTCTGACACACTTTTCATCCTCTCCTTCATATTAAAAAACTATTATACACCATATCATATATATATCATATATAGTAGATATACTTTATTATTATATTACACATCTTGAGATTTTCAAACAGTTCACACAGTCCCCATTTTTATTAAAAATCATTTAATGCCAGACTCAATTTTATCGCTCTGTCTACCTGTTCCATTTTGCCCCTACTAAGTTTTCCTAACTTCTTTTCCAGTCTTAACTCGCTAACAGTCAATATCTGGCTGGTGTTAACTATGGAAGTTTCTTTCAGCCCGCTTTCATCCGGTTCAATTAAAACATTCATTGGATATAGCTTCAAAGAGCTAGATATTGCCGCCACAATGGTAGTTGCAGCATTAATATTTCCAACATTATTCTGAATGATTAGTACTGGTTTTATACCTGCTTGTTCGCTACCTCGAGATGGATTCCAATTGAGTAGCCATATTTCTCCTCTCTTCGGAATATCATTCATCTAATACTTCTTTCTGGGCTTCTAAGGTTATATCAATGAATCTTTGCCCTTCCTCTGCCATCTCTTTATAACCTTTAGCCATAAGGTCTTCTCTTTCTTTCTTAAACCATAGTTTAAGGGCTTCTTCGGTCAACCTGCTTTTAGAATATTTTTTAGTCCTGGAAGTCTGGTCCACCTCTTTCCATAATCTATTATCAATGGTAATACTTAATTTTCTTTTGTTTTTCATATATCAAGTACCTCCTATGGAGTATTATATAGCGTATAAATTATCGTGTCAAATATACGATTTGTAAGAGGATACAAAGAATGTGGGAATAAGTGGGAGTGGTCGTTGGTATTTAGTGAATAAAGATGTGGGGATAAGTGGAAGTTGTCGTTGGTCGATAGTGAAAAAAGATATGGGTGTAAATGGAGGAGGTTTTTAGTTCATAGTTTTTGGTTTTTAGTTATAAGATGGGGGTAATATTGGAAGGGGTTTATGGTTTTTTGTTTAAGGTTTTTGGTAAAAACAAAGAGCCTGGGGAGAAGTTTGACGCAAAAATGTCGTTGGTCCCAAATTAATTTAGTCATTCTCTAAATCCTTATATAAATCTGATACAGAGCCATCCTTGCAATTGCCTCTTTTATAATTCCCTAATGCTTCTTTAGCTCTAATAAAAATTGCTTCTCTTTTTGCATCTATGAGTTGCCTTTCTATTACACTCACAGCGTATTCTCTATCCTCTAATGATAAATTATTAAATTCTTCTATCAACTTATTTAATGATTCTGTTTTCAAATGAAAAACCTCCAATCAGTGGATTAAAAGCCTTTCTAAAAAAGATAAATATTATCTTGACTTTATCTCCAAGTACCTTATGATTTTATGTTTAAAATTTCTGATACACTAATTTAGCATATAAATATATAGATTTCAACAGTTAAATCAAACAGAAATTAGTTAAATCATTTTTTTATAAAAAATATTTTTGTGTTATACTAATATATAAATTTTATAAACAAGAATGTAGCTTGAAGAAGTTTATCAAAAATGGAATTATTATTAAAACAAACAAAGAGGAAAATAGTGAAAATTCCCGGTACAAAAATTATAGACCGCTACATCATTTCTCAGGTATTAAGCTATTTCCTGGGAATGGTTGCCCTTTTAACAATTCTACTTATTGTGGAGACAATGTTTGAGCTGATGGAGATGCTCATTAATAAAAAAGTGCCAATTATTAGCGTAATTGAATTGTTGGTTTATCGTCTTCCTGCATTTTTGGCAGTTACCTTCCCTGTCGCTCTTTTAGGCTCCAGTGAGCTGGCTATTGCCCAGATGTCTGTCAATAATGAGATTGCAGCCATGCGTACCGGGGGCATCAGTTTTCGTAGAATTATGAAACCCTTCTTAATTACAGGTATCTTAATCTCTATTTTATCCTTTGCCACAAATGATTATATAGTACCGGAAGCCAATCATATTTCTCAAAATATAATCAGGGAAATTGTACTAAAAAAAGGCCCTCCCAATATTCAGCGCAATGTCTTTTTCCGTGATGCTGAAAACAGATATTTCTATATCAACCGTTTAGATGAACAGAATATGATTATGAGAGAAATAATGATATATGAAATGACCCGGGAACGATTTCCAAGGGTTATCACTGCCAGTGAAGGTCGCTGGGTGGTGGATACCTGGCTTTTAAAGAATGGTACTATCTACAATTATAATAGTGAAGGTAAAATCACCTATGAGATGACTTTTCAAGATATGGAGATAGAGGTGAAAGAAGATCTTCAGGACTTCTTTAAAAATCAGCGGACACCACAGGAGATGAGCAGCAAGGAGTTGAAGCAGCAAATACAAATATTGAAAGATGCCGGAGTGGATACTAAAAATTTTGAAGTAGATTATCATGTGAAATACTCCTTTCCTTTCTCTGGCTTGATTTTTGCCCTGATTGGAGTACCTCTTGGAATACAGATGAAAAGGAGCACCAAAGCCACAGGCATTATTATCAGTATTGCCCTGGTCTTCCTTTACTATGTGGCGTATTCTTTATGCCGTTCTTTGGGCAGAGGTGGAATGATTGACCCCTTTACCTCTTCCTGGATACCCAACATAATATTTTTAGGGCTCGGTATTTTTCTGGTAATCCGTGCTGAAAAAACCTAATATCAAAAATGTCGTTGGTATTTAGTAAAAAGATGTGGAAATAAGTGAAAGTGGTCGTTGGTTGTTGGTCGTTAGTATATGGTAATAGTGGCATATGCCACTAGGTCTCGTCTAATTATATATAAAATTTAATCTTTTAACAATTGATCTTTGACAATCTTAACATATTCACAAACTAAATTCTCAGATAATGAGGTGATGTAAGCTATCTCACCTATGC
>JAKQEP010000026.1 GCA_029556475.1 Candidatus Atribacteria bacterium | reverse complement strand
CGATTGGTTCTTCCACGGCGGCATATTCGTGACTACTTTTTTGCCGTTTTCCAATTGCAAAGTAAACGGAACCATATTAAATCCCAGCTTCTCATAATAGAGCCAAGCATTAGATAAATCCACGGAAACAATTGCCTGGCTGTTCTCACCATTGTTTACGTGTATTGGCTTATTGCCAGTAGGCGAATAAGCAGTTGTTTTGTCGTTTAGTTTAATAATATACTTTTTCATTTTTTTTATCTCCTATGTTATAATATTTTTCTTCTTTTCATTAACCATTTTATATATCATTTTGAGAAAAACAGTATTTTCTCTTGTTAGTGTTAACCTTATAATTTTGTTACCTCTCATACTAATATTTACTGAAATATATATTTTCATTTTTATATCCCACCTCTTTCCTGTTTTATTCACTCTCTGCATATAATAATAACCATAAAAATAGTTACCAATTTTTTGTCCAGTATTGTGGGGAATGTGCTAATATTTTTATTTAATTGATACTTGGAAGTTATTTTCATATTCCCGAGATACCTGTAATTTTTTACTATCATATTAAATATAGAGGAGTTAAAAAAATATGGCTTTGTTCAGCTCATCCATTTTTACTATTCCAACACATCATTAAGCCCCGGCGTAAACAGCGCTTTACAATAGCCACTGCTTCGCTGTAGCCATCCTTTTCGGCTTGTTTCAGCAGAGTGTCTATATCTTTACGCAAACGGTCGTAGGCACTGGAATCATCATCGTTAAAGCACTTTATTTTACCGTTGGGGAGAGTGGTTTCCCGGCGATAACGGATAAGGGCTTGAATTTCTTCGTCATATTCGTCTGTATCATTAAAAGCTTTCAATTCTATAAGATGATTCAGACGCTTATCTATGTTTCTTAGGGTCTTAGCATCGGTCATCAGAATAGGAGCAAAGTGATAGCGATTGCGAAATACAAACTCCGGCGGGATTTGCAGATTAACAGCTAATTCCGTATTTGAAGCTGGAAGCGGGGTATCAGGATAGGCATAAAGCAGGTCTATCACCTTGCTACCTTTATAGTTAGGGTAGTTGTTTAGGAGTGTCCTAACGGCTTTATTGTTCTTTTTCATTTTTTTTCCTTTTTTTTATTTTTAATTATACCTATACCTATACAATATATTTTTAAGCTTGTCAAGGGAAAAATGATATTTTTTTTCATATTTTACTGGAAAATTAGTATTTTGTTTTACAGAGGGCGAGGAAGCGAGGTGGCGAAAGGGTTAGAGGGATTTATTTACAAAGAGAAAAAGAGAGAAAGAGAAATAATTAGAATGTATTTAGATGGCGAGGTGGCGAGGTGGTGAGAGGGTGAGGTGGCGAGATGGCGAGAGGCCAAGGGGTCGAGAGGTCAAGGGGTCGAGGGGTCAAGAGGTCGAGAGGTCTTGAGGTAAAAGGGTCGAGATGGGTGACGACTCCTGACTTGTAGTTCATCCCAGAGCTATTAAATCCCTAAAATCCTTTTTATCCTGTTCATCTCATACATATTCAATCCCTAAAATCCCTATAATCCTGCTCATCCAGAGCTATTAAATCCCTAAAAATCCCTATAATCCTGTT
>JAKQEP010000011.1 GCA_029556475.1 Candidatus Atribacteria bacterium | reverse complement strand
AGCTAATGCTGTTAGATATGTAAAAGCAACCCCAATTTTTGCAGATATTATTTCTTTAGAGGAGCCAACTATTGACCCTGTGGATATTAGAAAAAAGATTACTGCTAAAACCAAAGCTATAATAGTTATGCATTATGGTGGCTTTCCCTGTAAAATGGATGAAATTATGGCTATTGCTGAAGAATATAATTTAAAAGTTGTAGAAGATGCTTGTCATGGTCCTCTTTCTGAATATAAAGATAAAAAACTTGGGACTATTGGAGATATTGGCTGTTTTAGTTTTTTTTCCAATAAAAATATCAGTACCGGTGAAGGGGGAATGCTGGTTACTAATAATTTTAATTATGACCAGGATGCGCGTCTTTTAAGATCTCATGGGATGACAACAATGTCCTATCAAAGAGCATCCGGACATGCAACTGAATATGATGTAATTCGATTGGGCTATAACTATCGGATGGATGATATTAGAGCAGCAATTGGTTTAGTGCAATTAAGTAAGCTTAAAAATGATTTGGTAAAGAGAGCTCAAGTGCGTTCCTGGTATATAGATGCACTTAAAGATAATCCTGACATAATAATTCCCTTTGCTAATTATGCTGGTTTTGTCTCCAATTATATCTTTCCTATTGTATTAAAAAATGCAAATAAAGAAAA
Organism: Candidatus Atribacteria bacterium; assembly: GCA_029556475.1. Classification (GTDB taxonomy): domain Bacteria; phylum Atribacterota; class Phoenicimicrobiia; order Phoenicimicrobiales; family Stramentimicrobiaceae; genus Stramentimicrobium. Next base: position 979 of record JAKQEP010000011.1, on the reverse strand, counting down.
AAGAGATAAAGTAAGGGGAAAATTACATAATGCCGGTATTCAAACCAGTATTCATTATCCTCCAGTTCATTTGTTTTCCTGCTTTTCAGAAAATAATAATCAACTCTGTAAAACTGAACTTGCATATCAATCTCTTATTTCCTTACCAATGTACTCAAAACTCAGTATTGATCAAATTAAATGGATAGCAGATAATCTTTATAGAGTAGTATAAAATTGGATTCTCTTTTGATTTTTGGTGGAGGAGAGCTTCAGCTCTCACTGATAAAAACAGCAAAAAAGATGGGTTTTAGCACTATTGTAATAGATCCTGATGAAAATGCTCCTGGAAAAGATATCTCTGATCTATTCTTTGTTGTTAGTGCAGAAGATTATCAATCCACTTTAGAGATTGCAAAAAACCACAAAGTAAAAGGAGTGGTAACAACTGCTACTGATCATCCCATTATAATGATGGCAAAAATTGCCTCTGAATTAAATCTCCGATTTCCTACACTAGAAAGCGTATCTACTATTCTTGATAAATCAGCTTTTAAAAAAGTTCTCCAAAAAAGTAATATACCTTGTGCTAAGGGCTATTCTTACTATATTGATGGGAGACCTGATAGGTTGGATTTAAACTATCCCATAGTAATTAAGCCCAATAAAAATTCCGGGAGTAGAGGTGTATTTAAGTGTTATTCTTACGAAGAATTGCTAAATTTCCTTCCAGAAACGTTTAAATATTGTAGTGATGGTAAGTATATTGTGGAAGAATATATTGATGGCGATGAGATTAGCGTAGAAGGGTATATTTATCAGGGGAAACTTCAAATAGTCCAAGTCACTGATAAAATTGTAAGCAAACCACCTTATAATGTAGAAATGGGACATATTCAACCCTCAAAATATAAAGATAGAATTGAGGATATTTACTGCTTAATAAACCGAGTTGTGTCAGCAACAGGACTTGACAATTGTGGTATACATCCTGAACTTA